>RZZN01000385.1 GCA_009929855.1 Gammaproteobacteria bacterium | reverse complement strand
TGTAGGCGTCCCACGTCGCATCGCGTGCAGCTTGCGCCTCTTTCCATGCGCGCAGGGCATCGGCGTCGTTCGGGTTCGCCAACATCCGTTGTTCGGCGTCGCGCAGCACCTTCACCGCGGCATCATAGGGTGCCCGCGCAGATTTATCCTGTGCGTTTCCCTCATCCACGAGCCGATTGATCTCGGCGAGGCGCGCCTCCTGTCGCGCGCCCGCATCCGCCACCCGATCGGCCATCGCCTTGACCGCAACCGAGCCGCGCGCATCGATCTCGCGATAGATCGCCTGTTGGCGCTGTTCCTGACTTAAGTCCATCGCGTTCATTTTGGCCACCAGTTCGGCTTGAGCTTCCGGTAGGCCGGATGTCGGAACGCTATTTCTTCTTATGGCATTGTTGAGAAACTGAACATGGATCAGGCCCATTGCCCGTTCGGCCTCGCTCACGCCTTCGAGCGTGTCGAGATAATCCGACAGGTCATCGAGCGTTGCCAGCGGCGTGAAATAGTCGATGTCGGACAAACCTCCGGCCCGCGTCCCGAGCAATCGCGCGCGGTAGCCTTCGACGACCTTCTTGGCCTTGAAGGCTTCGCCCGCGACGGGATCGCCGAGCAGCGCCCGCGCGGCCATGAGGTTTCTGGCCCATCCAAGCCGCTTGAGCGCCGCCATGCCCTACCCCTGCGCCGCTTCGAGTTGCGCCCAGTGCGTGATCGCTCGATCGGCCACGTCCTCGGCATCCCCGAGCAACTCGCCGGCCTGGTGCAGCCCCGAGACGGCGGCGTCGATGGCGTCGAGCAAGCCCTGTAGGCCCAGCGCATCGCTCGCGCCCGCGAGGATGGCGCGCAGTGCGGCGAGGTGGGGGTTCTCGACAACCGCCGCCACATCCCCCGTCAATCGCGCCATGGCCGCGCCCATGGCCTTCTGTGCGGAACGCTTGGCCGCAAAGCCGGGGCCGCTGCGCAGGACCTCTTGCTGCTCGGCGACGGTCTTCTGAAGACCGCGCTTCTCCTTAAAGTTGAGCGACACGGGCGGCCTCCACGTTGAGCAGTTCGGTTAAGCGATCGGCGGATGCGTTCAGTTGCGGGTCCAGCTCTTCCATCAACCCCGCGGCTTCGGCGATCTC
>RZZN01000384.1 GCA_009929855.1 Gammaproteobacteria bacterium | reverse complement strand
CGCTGTCCCTGCTGGACACCGAAATCGGGGCCGAGAGTGTCCTGGACACGCTGGGGCGCATCGAGCACGGGGTCTTTGCCTGATGCCGACAGGCACAGGTACGGCCTGGCGCATCACCACCGCCCGCTTCGCCGCGCAGGCGTTCAGTGGGGAGGGGGCCAGACGCTATGGCGGACGCTGGAATCCGAAAGGCTGGCCCGTGGTCTACACCGCCGAGTCACCCTCGCTGGCGTTGCTGGAGATGCTGGTTCAGGACGCGCCACTGCGGGCGCACTATGTCTTGATCCAGGCCCAGTGGCCCGAGTCCCTGGCTGAGACGCGCCTTGAGAGCGCTCAGCTGCCCGAGGACTGGCGCACCCTGGGAGGGCGGGATGGGCTGCAAGCCATGGGGCGTGACTGGCTGGCGGCCGGTGAAACGGCCATACTCAGCGTTCCCAGCGCGGTCATGCCCCTGGAGCGCAACCGGCTCCTCAATCCGCTGCATCCGGACTTTGTGCATATCCGGATCGGCCAACCGCATTCGCTCGCAACCGATGTGCGCCTGTTGCGCCACCTGGGGCCTTGAGACGTTTGAGGCCTCCCCACACGCGAGGCCGGAGCGTGATTCCATGGTTTCACCGCCCATCGGCGCGGTCAGCCTGTGGCCGAGCGCCCGCCTCGAGTGCCGCCGCGATGGCCAGCACCCGCCGACCATAGGCGCGTGCCCGGCTGGAATCCCGCCAGTGGTGGTAGCGCCCCAGTCCCAAGACCAGATCATCGGGGGCCGAGCCGATGGCCTCAGCCAGCAGACGGGCGCCGAGTTCGAGGTTGGTGCGGGCATCGAGCAGGTCTTCCGGAGCGCGCATCCGCCGGCCGTGCCAGTGCAGGTTGATCTGCAACAACCCAACATCGATGGCCCGGGGCGGATGGCGGGTGAGCAGTTGGCGCAGGGCGTGTTCGGCCTCGGCCCGGGAGTGATGGAACTGCGACCCCTCGGGACTGCGCAGCGTATAGGGCCACGGCTGCGCGTGGCCCGGACCGGCGCGACGGCGGCTCTCCTGGAGCGCCACCCCATAGAGCCAGTGCGGATCGAGTCCGTGGCGCGCCGCCACCGTCTCCCACAGGGTGCCGCGCAAGAA
>RZZN01000383.1 GCA_009929855.1 Gammaproteobacteria bacterium | reverse complement strand
GAAAGTCGACTCGGTAGAGTCGACGCTGTTGGAAGATATCGGCACCAACTCCCAAGCAATCAGCGGGCTCAACACCCGCGTGACGGCGCTCGATGGCCCGAACGGCACGATCAACGCGCTCAGCCGGGATCTGACCTACCTCAAGGTCGGGCAAGTCAACTTGATCTTCCCCGGCGCGGATCTGGAGCAGTACGCGGTCGGTGCCAACACCGCAGTGGATTGGTGGAACACGAGCGAGATTGTTGCCGCAACACCCCCGGCGCCGTTCACCTTCACCAAAGCGCTCAAACTCGCGAGCACTTCGCTCGCACAGCACTCCAAGACGTTCCGGGTCACCCCCGGCAAGTCGCTGAAAGTGTCGGCGGTGCTGAACACGCAAGGCACGACGTTCGTCGGACGCTTCGGGCTGTACTTCATCAACGCGGAAGGGACTCCGCTCAGCTTTGTCGGCGCAGATCTCGCGGCTGGTCAAGACTGGACCGAAGTTTCGAAAACCATTGAAGTCCCCGCGGGCGCAATCTTGGCAAAGCCATACTGGTCTCTGCAAAGCGCCACGACCCCCGACACGCTGTTGATGGCCGAGCCCTCGGTCATTGCGCTGTTCGTCGGCGAGATCGAGGCCAACGCGGAGGCCATCAGCGACCTGCGAACGGAACTGCTCGCCGATGAAACCGGCACGGTGACGCTGCTCGGCGAAGACATCACGGCAATCAATCTGCGGTTGGACGACTCCACCACCGGGCTCGACGCAAAAGCCTCGACGGAGGCACTCGACACGCTCGGCGGGCGGGTCGAGGCGAACGAAGGCAATATTTCGACCCAGGGCCAGCAGCTTACGACCCTGAACTCGACGATCAACCACCCGAGCACAGGGTTGGCCACCAGGGCCTCGGCCACGGCGTTGACGTCGTTAACGACGCGAGTCACCGCCACCGAAGGCGACATTGCATCACAAGCGACGCAGTTGAGTCAGCTCACGGCAGGCCGTGCCACCAACTACATCTACCCCGGCGCCGACCTGGAGCAGTATGCGGTCGGTGCCGCGACGGCGGTCGACTGGTGGGGCGCCTCCGAAATCGTCGCGGTGACCCCGCCGGCGCCGTTCACCTTCACCAAGGCGCT
>RZZN01000382.1 GCA_009929855.1 Gammaproteobacteria bacterium | reverse complement strand
GCGCGATCGCCCGGCCCCGCTGCTCATCGAGCGCCGGCTTCAGGGCCAAGACATGCTCGTCGGCCATGAGGATCTCGACCAGACGCTCGCGGATGCGCTCGGCCGCGCCGCGCCGCTGATCCTGGAGTCCCCAGACCGCCTCGAAGAGCGGCCAGTCGGCGGTCCGGATCGCCTCCTCGATGGCTCCGGCCTTGGGCAGAAGCGACTGCATGGCCGACTCGGAGGTCCGCACCTCGGCCGTGGCGAAGGCCATCACCCGGTCCGGGCCGCTCGCCGCGAGCACCAGCTCCACCAGCGCCAAGGCCGAGCGCGCCGTGGTCAGGCGCGGGGCCTCCTCCAGTCGGACCCCCAGTGCCCGCAGGCGCTGCTCCAGGACGGACACCAAGGCGGTGAGCGGCTTGCGCGCTTGCTCGACGAGCGGCCCCAGCTCATCGAGCAAACGGGTCAGACTCCCGGCATTGAGCCCGTGCGAGTGGACCTTGCCGAAGAGCGCTGACATCCGGCGCACCGCCTCGTCCCACTGGTCGCGCGGCGGGAGCGCCTGGGCCCGCAGCTCCCAGTCGTCCAGGATCCGCTCGAGGCTCGCCTTGACCGCCGTCGTGCCGGAGAAGAATGAGTGATCGGTCTGGTCAGCGAAGATGAGGATCACCAGGTTCCGCAGCTCGGTGGGCAGCCCCATGGGCTCTGGATCATCGATCCAGGCCCGCAGTCGACGCACGCTGAGTGGCCCGCCCCCGCCGTCCTGGGCCTCCTTGTGACTGAAGTGCGAGCGCCAGTGATGGCCGAGCACGAAATGAGCCTCGCCCATCCGGCCAAGCTTCAATGGATCCGCGACGGCACGCATCAGCATCCGCAATGACCGGTCGGCCACGAAGACACGCTGATCCTGGGCCTGCACCGCCTCCTGGATCACCGCATGGATCTTCTGGGCCACCGCCGGGCGCACCTCGGTCTCGAAGCGCGGGTGCCCCGGGAACTCGTGACCCAGGATCTGGTCCAGCAGGGCCTCGAAGGCGCCCTCGAGACTCGCGCCGACCGGCATGCGTGGCCTGAGCGTCGGATCCAGGCTATAGAGCTGATCCCCCGGGGTCAGCACCGGCTCGACCGCGTCGCGCGGCTCGGG
>RZZN01000381.1 GCA_009929855.1 Gammaproteobacteria bacterium | reverse complement strand
TATACCTCATATAGGCACAAGCTCGCATTTCTTGAATGCCTGGAATTTCAGCGTGAGTAAAGAGTCCAGCTCCTTCTTGTGCGTGGTGTGCGTTTGTTTTAGGCAGTCGGTGATTGCATCTCGGAACTCGGCGAAATTGGGGTAGTATTTCGAGTAGAGGACTTTTTTCTTAACGAACTTCCACAACCTCTCGATCAGGTTTAAATTCGGTGAATAGGCGGGAAGATAAAGCAATTCGATATTCAGTTGCGAAGCTAGCGCTGTGACGATATTGCACTTCTGATAGCGCGCATTGTCCATAACCAACGTGATCGGCACGTCGAGATTCAGCATAGCAATGCGTCGTAACAAGTCGCAGACGCTTTCTGCGGTGATATAGGTATCGTTCGTCACCATCACCAGTTCATGTGTGACCGCGTTCAACGCACCGAGCACGTTGAAACGTTTTCTCCCAGCGGAAGTCTTTACAAATAGACGGGAGAATGACCACAGAATACCGAGAAAGGCACCCAATACAAAGTGAGCAGCATCGACAAAAAAATAGCGCGTTTGCCCTGCCTGGCTTCTTCGAGGCGCGGCTCCAACTCGTTGATACGGAAGTGTTCCTGCTTCTCCGGATCGGCTTTCGAGGGTATGGTTCCGACTCTTCTCGGAGCCATGCCGAGGGAATTGAGAAACCGCCCCACGGCGCTCGGACTGCGCTTGATTCCCGTCAGCTCCTCGATCATGGTCGCCGCCTCGTTGATGGTCGCAGGCGGATGCTTGCGGAAATGGGCTTCGAGTCGATAGCGATGTTGCTCCAACTCGCTCGTCGGGGCGTAGAAGTTGAGTTCCGTCAGCTTCTTGATACCGCCGGATTGAAACATCCCGAGGTACTGCCGTAACGTGTTGCTGGAGATTCCCGCGAGCCGACAAATCTCCCGGTGCGCAAGGCCCTTGCTCTTCAGCCACAGCGCCTCCATTCGCTTGCGCACTCTTGGGTGTGGATGCTCGTAACGCAACTGCTGAATTTTCTTCAAATCCTGCTCGGAGAACTCGATTCTGATCATCGTCGCAAAAAAACTACAAAGCGGCCCGTCGGTAGCGACAAGTTTAACTCGGAGTCAAAATGTTATCGAGCATT
>RZZN01000380.1 GCA_009929855.1 Gammaproteobacteria bacterium | reverse complement strand
GCCACGACCATCCCACCACCACCCAACGGTTGGACTGGTACGACCCGCGCAGCGCCTTCACCCGTGCGTTCGAACAAAGCCTGCTGCGTGCCTTGATCAACAGCACCCTCGAGGACGTCGCTCACAAGGACGCCATTACCCCGGAACAACTCGAAGGCATCCTCGATCGGTACATCCCGAGCGGGATCGATTGGGCGGCGCTTCCGGCGTTGCCCGTACTCGGGCTCGACGAGATCGCCTTGACCAAAGGCCACGGCAACTTCGTGGTGATCGTCAGCGCCAGGGTCGCGGACACCCTGAGCATCCTCGCCGTGCTCAAAGACCGCAAGCGTGCGACCGTCGAGGCGTTTTTGCGCACCATCCCCAAACCCTTGAAGCGCACCGTTCGCGTCGTGTGCACCGACCTGTACAGCGGTTTCATCGGTGCGGCCAAGGCCGTCTTCGGCAAACAGGTCGCCATCTGCGCCGATCGTTTCCACGTCGCGCGCTTGTATCGCGACGCGGTGGAGACGTTGCGCAAACAAGAACAGCGTCGGCTCAAGCGCGAGCTGTCGAAAGCCGAGTACGGCACGTTCAAGAACCTCCAGTGGATCCTGCGCAAGTCCGAGTCCGAACTGAGCACCGAGGAACGGCGGATCCGCGCCCGGTTCTTCGCCCATTCCCCGAAACTCGCGCAAGCCCATGCCCTCGGCCAAGCCCTCACCGATGTCTACGATATGCCCCTGTCCAAAGGTCAGGCCAAGCGCAAACTCAGTGGCTGGATGCGACGGGTCAAGAATGCCGAGGTGACGTGTTTTCAATCCTTCCTGAAAACGTTGCGACGTCATTGGGACGAGATCACCAATTACTTTACCGAACGACACACGAGCGGTTTCGTCGAAGGTCTCAACAACAAGATCAAAGTATTGAAACGGCGGTGCTATGGCTTGAGCAACCTGCGCCGGCTCTACCAGAGAGTGTACCTCGATCTGTGCGGATATCGGGTTTTCGCGCGCTGAGCAATGCAAAACAAGAGCTTAAGGCGTGGTGCGTCCAGCGATATTTTCAACCGTCGTGTTCGGCAAAAATGGTTACAAGATTCTGTTTTTACAGGTTTTAGCGCTTTCCCTGAATTCCGGGAGAGCC
>RZZN01000379.1 GCA_009929855.1 Gammaproteobacteria bacterium | reverse complement strand
TCCGCGGTCAAGACGGCCTTGGAGCAGGCCCTGGCCCAGGAGCGGCGGGCACGTCAGGCCCGCGACGATTTTCTCGACCGCATCGCCCACGAGTACCGCACGCCCCTGGCGATCATCAAGACCCAGTTGAAGCTGCTCGGACTCCAGCCCGGGACCGCGGCCATCGCCAAGCATCTCGACCGACTGGGAGCCAGCGCCGTGCGGCTCGACGGGGTCTTCGACCAGGCCTTGCGGGCGGGCGATGACACCGCAGAGACCCGCCGCCAGCGGCTCGACCTGAGCGCGTTCCTCACCGCTGCTAGCGACCAGGTGCGCCAGTCACGGCTCGCCCTCGCCGCCCCGGCCTGTCGCCTGGAAGCGCCGGAGACGGGCCCCTGGTGGGTGGCGGCCGACCCCTTGCTGCTCACCACCATCCTTACCAATCTGCTCGACAATGCCTGCAAGTATGGCCTGCCACCCGAGCCCATCCAGCTCAGCCTGACCCGTGAGGGACGGCGGGTCCGGCTGGTGATCCGCAACCGCTGCGTGCCCCCGGTCGCCGCCAATCCCGCCACCCTGCTGGAGCGCGGGGTGCGCGGCGCCAACAGTGCCGCCTGCCCCGGCCACGGTCTGGGTCTCAACCTGGCCAGCCATCTGGCGCGGGATCTGGGCGGAGAGCTGCAGGTCCACCTCACCCCTGACGCCGACTTCGAGGCCTGGCTCGACCTGCCCGCCTGGCCCGAGTCCGGGAGCGCTACCCCATGAACTCCGCGACCGACCGACCCATCAGCCTGCTCCTGGTCGAGGACGACGGCCTGCTGCGGGAGTCACTGGCCGACTATCTGACGGCGCGGGCCTTCCAGGTCACGGCCGTGGGCACCTGCCTGGCGGCCTACCAGCAACTGGCCGAGCAGGAGTTCGAGATCGCCATCATCGATCTGGGATTGCCGGACCAGGACGGTCAGGTGCTGGTGGAGTATCTGCGCCACAACCGCCCGGCGGGGATCATCGTGCTCACCGCCCGCAATAGTGGCGAGACACGCATCGCCTGTTACCGCCAGGGGGCCGATCTCTTCTTTGGCAAGACCGTCGACGCCGAGGAGCTGGCGATGGCCGCCGAGAATCTGGCCCGCCGTCTGCGCCAGCG
>RZZN01000378.1 GCA_009929855.1 Gammaproteobacteria bacterium | reverse complement strand
CGGCTATAGCTTCACGGCCCATGGCTCGGATCTTCATATCGATCAGACCATGCTCGACGAGAAGGTTGAATCAGCCCGATTCGTGGTCAGCATCTCGGACTACAACCGTCGCTTCATCGAGCAGCGCCTCGGCCGCGCACTTGGCGACAAGATCAAGGTGGTCCATTGTGGTGTGGACACTCGGCTCTTCAGTCCGGCTGTCGAGCGGGTGCACGGCGACGACGCGCCGCTGCGCATCCTCTGTATCGCCGCGTTGCGCGACGTCAAGGGGCATCGTCATCTGATCGATGCGCTTGCCTTGTTGCGTGATCGAGGTCTGCCGTTTCGCTGTGATCTCATCGGCGAGGGTCCGTTGCAGTCTGAGATCGAGCGTCAAATCAGAGCGCAGGGGCTGGCCGATCAGATCCAACTGCGTGGTCCATTGTCTCGCGAATCCATCCTGATGTGGCTGCGTGAGCGAGCCGATGTCGTGGCCCTGACCAGTATCCTGGCGCCACGCGGCAATCGGGAGGGGATTCCGGTGACCTTGATGGAGGCCATGGCCTGCGCTCTACCGGTGGTGAGCAGCCGACTTTCGGGCATCCCTGAGCTCGTCGAAGAGGGCGTCAGCGGCTTGCTCACGACCCCTGGTCAGGCCGATGAGATTGCCGAGGCACTCGCGCGTCTGGCCGCTGATCCGGCCTTGCGTGCCAAGCTTGGCGCCGCCGCGCGCGAGCAAGTCATCGCGCGCTTTGATTTGACCGAGAATGTCAACGCATTGGCCGATCTTTTCAGACCTTTTCTGGACTCAAGGATGAGCGCGGATGGAGCCGAGACCAGATGATTCATCCTAAATCCGGCGATTGACTCACGCCAAGACGCCAAGACGCTAAGAACGCAAAGGAAAACGCAAAGAAAACAGAATCTTGAGTCAATGAAGGGACTCGCCGGTCAGGTGAGCGGCATGGCACTGCTCACTGATTGAAAAATCTTTGCGCCTTTGCGCCTTTGCGTGAAAGCTGCTTTTTTTGGATTCATCGACGACCTCGCCCGGTGCTCAGAGCTGATCGGGCGGTGCCGGTGGCAGCAGGCGGCGCTCGCCTTTCTCGACGAAGAGTCGATAGCGCAGACCCGGCATCGTGGCATAGACCAA
>RZZN01000377.1 GCA_009929855.1 Gammaproteobacteria bacterium | reverse complement strand
ACGGCGCGCTGCGCAATGTGCAGAGCCAGTTGCGCAACCTGCTCAACACCCGCATCGCCGGTATCGATTGGGAGTGGCCCGAGGGCATGCGCCCCGAGGATCAAACGACCGGACTGTTCCACATGGGGATCTCGTTCCAACGTGACGGCACCTTGAAATTCGACAGCGCGCGCTTCACCGAGGCGCTCAACAATCCGGGCATGGATGTTGCGGGATTCTTCACCGGCACGGCAGCCTCTGGCGAGACACCCGCGGTCACCGGCTTTGCCACGGTGGTCAGCAACCGGCTCGACAGCTATCTTCAGACTGGTGGTGTGCTCGATGCGCGCAAGAGCGGCATCCAGTCATCGATCGACAACATCGAGCGCCGCACCGAGTCGCTCAACCGCCGGCTGGAGCTCGTCCAAGCCCGATACGACAAACAATTCATGGCACTCGACATGCTCATCGCGAACATGACACAGACCAGTGACTTCCTGATGCAACAGATCGCCGTCCTGCCAGGCGCCTCCGGGGGACAACGCTGATGTTCGGCGGCGCACGACAGAACCCAGCCGCGGCCTACACCCGTGTCGCACTCGAGACCGGCGTCGACACCGGCGACCCGCATCATCTGATCCTGATGCTCTACGACGGCGCCCTGCTGCAGATCGGCATCGCCCGCTGCGCCCTGGAGCGCGGCGAGGCCCCCGCCAAGGGCGCGGCCATCGGCAAGGCGATCCAGATCATCCTCGACGGTCTCAAGCTGTGTCTGGACATGGAATCCGGCGGCGAGCTCTCACAACGCCTCGCCGCGCTCTACGACTACATGGCCGAGCGACTCATCCACGCCAACCGCCACAACAGCCTCCCCGCACTCGACGAAGTCCACGGCCTACTCACCACGCTGCGCGAAGCCTGGGCCGAGATGAAAAGCGGCTGAGTTGGCTGACTCGGCTGAGTTGGCTGAGTTGGCTGAGTTGGTTGACTCGGGGCCTGGAGGCCCCGACTCCTCTGGGGCCCCGACTCCTCTGGGACGGAGGCCCTGACTCCTAAGGAGGCCCTGACTCCTAAGGGGGCCCCGAGTCCTCTAGGGCCGGAGGCCCCCCAGGGGAGTCGGGGCGTCCTCGCCCCGAGGAAGGACAGGCGCGACGC
>RZZN01000376.1 GCA_009929855.1 Gammaproteobacteria bacterium | reverse complement strand
GGACAAATTAAAGTTTGGAAAAAACGTCAAAGTAGACGAAGAAGAAGACATTTCCTGCTGGACAATGGAAGCAATACGACCACACGACCTTATTTGGGACGTAGAAGCAACAGGACCAGAAGACGCAAAGGTACTTGGACACAAAGTAAGACGAACTATCAGTTGGTTACGCACTAACGGATATGACGTTGACGCTTTACAGGCCTCTATAATGTCTCAAGAAGACTACTGGAGGCAACAAATGTCGCAATACAACGAAGGAACATCTCAAACAGTCGTTTTGGATAACATTCTCTGCGAAGTAGCTGAATTATACGTTACCTACCTAAACGAAAACGGAATAACTGAATATTATGTCGTTACAGTAGGAGGAGTAAACGGAACAAACATCTCTCCAACAGTTATTCGCTTCGAAGAAAACGCTTTTGATAACAAATTCGTACCAATTGCAGTGTTCCGACCTATTCGTAGACCAGGCAAGTTCTACGGATATGGAATTATAGAGCCCGTAGAGTCAATTCTAGACGCTGAGGAGGATACTTTGAATATGAGTATCGAACAAGCGTGGGTAGACCTCTCGAAGCCTATTGAATACGATCCAAACAACGTGCTTGATCCCGAAGGTATACGATACGGAGCAAGAATTGCCATTCCAGTACGAGAAATAGGACGATCCGTTGCAGTAATGCCAACACCTCAAGTGAATGCAGGAGTTTCTTCATTCCTAATGGGATATCTTGAGCGAAACAAGCAAAACGTTTCAGCTATAACCGAATACCAAACAGGAGTACAGAATTACAGCGGACAACAGACTGCAACTGAGGTAAACACAAAGACTTTTCTATCAGAGCAACGAATTACGAAGATCCTCCGATCCTTTGAAACAGAACTTCTCGAAGTTACTGGCAAAATGGCTCTTTGGATGAACCAACAGTTTCTTCCTGATGCTAAAAAGAGTGTATATAGAATTCTAGGAAAGAAAGGAGAACTTCTCGAAAAAGAAATCAAGTTCAAAGACGTAGAAGCTATCAAAGACTTAGCAATCATCACAGGCTCTTCTTCCTACGTTATGAGAGAGCAAGAACGCCAGAAATGGATGGGACTTCTCCAAATAGCAGCACAAGAAGCAGCAAT
>RZZN01000375.1 GCA_009929855.1 Gammaproteobacteria bacterium | reverse complement strand
GCGTCAGGCGAATTTGCGTTTCATGCCGATACCGGACTTCATACGCTTTTTCACGCTCACCGCGCGCCAGCGTTTCGCTCGGCTGGAATTGGATTTGCTGCGGGCCTTGCGCAATGCCGCCTTCTGCTTAGGCGACAGCCGCTTGGCTGGCCCGGAGATCCGCCGGGATTTCACGACTTTGCGCCCGTGCTGGAACACCACGACGTTCTTGCGCGCGGCATCGAAAATCGATTCGGATGCCTCCTCGTCGAACGCAAACCGCATCATTCCGTCGTCCGCGGCGTCCCCGTCGGGGAGCCCGGACGCCAAGGCGTCGCGCACGCGCGCCGCAGCATCATCCGACCATTGATCGAGCACGGCGGCCGCGTCTTCGGGATCGACGCCGTTGGCGATCATGTAACTTTCGGCGGCGTTCATCACGGATTCGAGCATGTCCTGCTCGTCCTCGCTCAAGTCCTCGTTGCCGTCGCTGTCCACGGCGGCAACGATCAACGCCAGCAGGCGATCGGCGAGGGTCTCGCCCGCGTCGAGATCCTCGTCGGAAGTCTCGGCAAACTCGTTGAGCACGGATGCGGCGTGCATCCGCATGGATTGCTCAAGATGCGTCCCGGCCGCGGAATCGAGCGCAGCCGCGGAATCGAGCGCCGGCGCCTGCTTTGCGCATGGGGTCTCGGCAATCGCGCCAAGGATGTAATCACGTAGCTCCATGGGATACCTCAACGCGACAGGGTCTGAGTGACGATGATTTGCCGTACCGCGCCGTCATAGCGCAGCGCGTAACGGACATCCATCATGTCGTATGGCCGTTCGCCGTTCACATCGACCGAGAACTGAAAACTTTCGTTGTTCATGTCCTCGGACGGAATCAGCCACCCGGTCGTGGTTGCCGAATTGAACAGGTCTTCCAAAAAAGCGGCCATGCGCTTCATCGCCATGGTCATCGGAAAACTATTGATCAAATCCTTGCCGTAGCGCGTGACGCGATCGTCGATGTCGGCGGCCATGTCGACGACCGAGATCAGTTTGCGCAAGCTGTTGTCGACGGGAGCTTGTGTGACTTGATCTCTGAACACGCAAAACGAACCGTCCGAGAACGAATCGAACACCACCGGGTTGATGCGCTGCCGCTCCAAGTT
>RZZN01000374.1 GCA_009929855.1 Gammaproteobacteria bacterium | reverse complement strand
TTCCATTCATTTTAATATAATCACTAATGTCTTTAGCACCATAATTAAAACTACCAAATCTACCATTAGTTAGAAAAATATAAGGAAGATTATAAAGTTTTTTTATTTTATTGGTTGTTCTAATACCTGTTAAATCAAAATCATAAAAGGTGTAAACATTTTCAAATCTAAATTTAAAGTTTTCTATTATATCTTTAGAAGGTATTACTGTTTCAGCTTGAAATGCTACAGAAGGTATTCCTAACTCATATAAACACATTACATCTTTTAAAGATTTAGTTATGACTAATAAATCATCATATTTAGGAAGTTGATTATAACCTTGAATTGAAGTTGTATTACTTAAAAATCTAAATTCTTTCCTATTAGGAAAGTATATTTTTACTTCATTTTTATCAAAATAATAAACATATGCAGGGTCTCCATAATTATAAAAATACCTGAAGTTACTACCTTCAATCGTAATATTTTTAACAGCCTTTACATTAAATGTCTTTAATGTTTTGGAACTTATGCTATAAGATTTCCAATATGCTGCATCATGTTTATTAAAATTCCTATGTTTAATGTTAAATTTAGTTCTTTCTTTTGGTTTTGGTTTTAAGGTTTTAGGCTCATATTCAATAAAAGAACTACTTGTAAGTAAAAAATCATCTTTAATAGTTTCTAATGCTTTATGGTAATTTATGCCTTGTAAAAACATCACAAGTTTAATACAATTTCCACTAAACCAACCACTAAAATCAGTGAAAATCAAATCATTTCCAAAGTATTTAAACTTACAAGTAACTCTATTATCGTTTCTTAAAGGATTTACAAAATGCCTTTTTGTTTGTACTTTAACACCTAAATATTTCTCAAATATTTGTTCTTGTGTTATTTGACTGAAAATATAATCTTTAGTTAAATCAGGTGATAGTTCGTACATTTGATTTATTTAAATGTCTTCTATTTCAAATTCATATGGAAAGTTTTTATTCAAAGTATCAAGAATTTGTTCCTTCTCATATTTTAATAATTGATAAAATATCTCATCTAATTCTTCATTTGGTAATGGCCCATCAGTAGTTAGTGTACCATTAACTTTAATAGTAAATTCAAATTCTTCTTCTACTTCATTCCAAGGCGCACCAAATGA
>RZZN01000059.1 GCA_009929855.1 Gammaproteobacteria bacterium | reverse complement strand
TTTCTGTGCCATGCTCTCTACCCCCGTGCGTGAAACCTGAGCGCATCATGCCGAGCGTGCAGTGGGGGGGATAGATGTATTTCTCCGGACGCTTACGATGCAGCGGTCGAGTCGGCGCTCCTTGACAAGATGCGCGGCGATCTTGCGCAACCAGTCGGCGCCTTGTTCGCTCCCGCTGTGCTTGTCTCGGCCTGCTTCGATCTCGGCGGCGAGGTCTTTCAGTGCGTCTTTGATCTCGGCGGCAAGGGCTTCAGGCTCGCTTTCGAAGCGTTCCCGGTCCTGGGCCAACTCGGCCAATTGCGCCCGGGCGCCGGTCGCGGTTTCCGGCCACGCGCCAAACGCGTGGGGATGGAGGCGGAGTACCGCACGCCCCCGTGCCCGGAGGTGGGCTTCCTCTCCGCGGTCGGCTGGAGAGCGATCTGGCTTATGGCCGAGGGTCTCCCAGCCACCCAGGGAAGCCGGGACCACGACAACATCCCCCGGCCTGATCCCAGCGGGGCTGGTGAGTACCTCGGCATCCTCTCGACCGCGCCAGCGCACGACGATTCGCGCTTCACGGCCCTCTGAGATCTCGTCCTTGATCCGGATCCCCTCGACATCACCTGTATCTGCAACCGTCTCCTCCCCGAGCAGCCAGCGGCGGAATGCCCCAAAAGGCACGGGCATCAGCTCGCTCGATGCGGGTGGGCAGAGGGCGACGGCCTCGATCCATGCGGCCGCGCGCGCACTGTCACCGCCGTCGAATTCCTGCTCGGGAACCAAGTCGGCTCGCCAGCACACCTGGACGTCGGCTGGGCCCGCCTGTGGACCGTGGAGGAACTGGCTCACGTCCGGACTCGGCAGTGGCTCTGGGGCGGTCTGGGCGAGGGCGTCGACGTGGGCCGGGAGCATGACGGGGGCGTACTTTGCTTCCGCGGTGAGGTGGTCGAGGTTTTCGGGTAGGCGGGACTCGAGCGCAATCACGCCCATGTCGACCAAGCCTTGGTCGTCGCACTGGTCCCCGAGCCAGCGCCAGGTTGCCGGCAGTGCGTTGCCGTATACCGGATCGGCCTTGCCGCCTTCCTGCTCTTCGGTCTGGTCCGCCCGGACGACGATGACGCCGCGGGCCGGGATGGGGCGGCCCATGCGGTTGAGCCGCCCGAAGCGCTGGCGCAGGGCTGAGAGGTCGGCGCACTCGGTGACCATGAGATCGAAGTCGAGATCGGCGCCGACCTCCAGAGTCTGGGTGGCCGCGACGAAGATCGGCGCTTCCAGGCTGCGCTGCTCGGCTCCTCGAGCGCTCAGCCCGGCAAGCGGACCCCGTAAGAGCTCATCCCGATCGAAGGGACGCATGCGCCCAGTGAGCAGAAGCGTCCGCGCGTCCGTCTCGTCCTTATGGCGCTTGCTCAGTCGCTCATACACGGCGCGGGCGGTCGCCAC
This sequence comes from Gammaproteobacteria bacterium, assembly GCA_009929855.1. Taxonomy (GTDB): domain Bacteria; phylum Pseudomonadota; class Gammaproteobacteria; order Chromatiales; family Chromatiaceae; genus Thiocapsa. The sequence continues at coordinate 22,761 of RZZN01000059.1, read as the reverse complement.
CCGATTGCAGAAGATGGCGACCGCCGGTGCGCCTGAGAGGACCTGGGCGGGCAAGAGACCGGCGGTTTCGTCTTCTGATCTGGTGTATTCGGCAACCAGCCGCTCAGCCTCCTCGACCAGCTTCTCCGCCAGAGCACGGCTGGTCTTGGCTGCGTCCCGGCCTGTAGCCTCTTCCGCAATCTCTAATCGGCAGCGCTTGGGTGCTTCAAGTCGACGTTTCAGTACGGGATGCTCGCGGTTCGCCTGTTCGGTCTGGGCATCCGGAAAGCGGCTGACGTCCGCCGGTGGCGTGGCGGTCATGAGGACTGAGCGGAAGGGGGCTGGTGAAGCCTTTTCTGCCCATTCCCTGTACTTGGCGACCGCGCGGAGTGTGTCCATGAAGGGTCGGGAGCAATGGGCCTCGTCCAGCAGGACAAGGGCGTCGTTTCCGGCGAGGCCGGCCTGAAGGGGCCACGCCTTGAAGGATCGCCCATAGGCCCGGAACAGCAGACGCGAGCCGAGCTGGTCCACGGTGCTGCAAACCACGGTAGGCTGGATGGGTGAGCGCGCCCAGGCGTCATCGCGGTAGATGCCGCCTCTCAGTTGGAAACAAGCCAGAGGCTCGTCCCCTCCCGCGAGTCGGCGCAGGCGCTCGGCGACCTCACCGAGGATGCCCTGGGGCTCCTCTTTCAGGCGTTTTGCCAGGTACTTGGCGCGCTCGAAGGCCTCGTCGACGATGACGCGTCGATCGACAACGAAGAAGATCCGGCGCGGCGCGGTCAAAGCTTCGCCCCGCTCCTGGCGTCTCGCTTGGGCCGCAAGGTCAAAGATTGCGATGTCGATGCACGCGGTCTTCCCGGAGGCGGTGGGCAAGGTGATGGCATCAGGCCAAGTGTCTTCTGGGTGGGAGGGGTCCTCTCCGAGCAGACGACGGGCGAGGGCCGTTTGCCAGGGAAAGGGGGTCTTGCACCATAGCTCCTGAAAGTAGGTGTTGAAATCGGCGGAAGTCAGGCTGCGCTCACTCATGGCCGACGCTCCCCGGCCGAGGCCGGAAGGGGCTAAGCGGCCGGCACAGACCGTAGCCGCGGAAGCGACCGGCACCGATGAGCACCGGACCGCGCACGGGCTCGGCGAATTGGAGAGAGACGTGGGTATGGTCCATGCGCCCGCCGTCGCGCTTGCGGGTGAGGTAGTGAAACTCTGTGGCACGGGGGGCGCCGCGAACCCTGGAAACCGGATGCAGCTCGACGCGCTCCGGTCGCGGCAGGTCGATCCGCTCGCAGGCATCCTTGATCGACTCCGCCGCCTTCTCCCACTTGTCCGCGCCCTTGAAGTGGCGGTCCAGCACCACGGGCGTGACGCTCGCCCAGCGGCAGGCGCCGGTCTCGGGCGCGGTCCAAGTTTCCGGTTGGAGGTTCAGTGGCGGGGACTCTCTGGTCTCTAGCTCGACGGTCACGTCCAGCCACTGGCCGTCGAACAAGTGGATCTGTCGGGGTAAGCCGCTTTCGGGCTCGCGCAGCCAGGGGTCGAGCAGGCTGCCGGCATTCTCCGGGGGGAGACTCACGGGGAGCACCATGGCGACGCCCATGATCCGGCCGTCCGCATGCTCCGCACCCACGAAGGGGAGCGGTATCCAGGCGATGTGCGGCTCGGTTGTGGGAGCGCCGTTTATGTTGTGGCCGCACAGCCAATCAGGGTAGGGGAAGGTGGCCCTGAGCGTCTTCGCATCCTCGTCCTCGTCACCTAGGCAGCCGGTGTCCAAGGTTTTGCCATGCAACTGGTCGATTTCCTTGAGCAGCGTGCGGCGTAGGGCGTTGGTGAGCCGTTGCGTCGCTGTTAGGGAGAGCCCCTGTCCGCCTAATCTCAAGACCAGCAGGCGCGGGTCGAACAGGCTGCCACGGATCACTGCCGCGGGTGCCGACGCAGGCCTTGCATAGCCTTGCCAGAGCCCCGGCTCTGGTCGAAGGCTGACGGGGGCCGAATCCCCGAAGCGTTCTTCGAGTAGAACCTTGAGCATCTTCTTCTCCTTTCCCCGTGCCGCCTCCATCCGCGCCAGCAGGTCCGAGTGCTCCAATACTGCGGGGCGGTTGCCGCGCTCTCGCAGGTACTGAAGGCGCCCTGGTGAGCTGATCCGAAGGCGCTGGACCGACGGCCCGGCCACCGGAAGCCAATTTGGTTGTGGCGGCGCATTCTCGAGCCAAACCTGTGTAAAAGACGCCGAGTGTCCGACATGGGTGACCTTGGCAGCAAGGCGTCCAAGCGCGGCGGTGTGCTCGTCGGGCTCCGCATCCGACCAGATGAGATGGACAAGCGGTCGGTGTGGAATAGCGACCGGGAACTGGCGGGCCTGACGGTTGCGGTATTCGGGCAGCAGAGCGAGACCTGCGTCCTTGAGCTTGTCGAGGTCCGGATCATTGGGACGCTTGCGCGACAGACGGGTGTCGTTCACCGGCACGTAACTCACGGGTGGACGGCCAGCGGCGCCGATGGTGCGCACCTCGTGATCCGATGCAGCGATGGCAGGTGGGGGCAGGGTCTCGAGCCAGCGGAGCGCCTCGCCTTCGTCGGCGTCCTCCCCAGTCTCGAACCAGGCGGCAGCGAGCGCGATGAAGACGCGGTCTGGGTGAGGGGGCCATTCCGCTCGCTCTTTCTTCGCGCCATCCGCCGCGGCCATCGCCCACCCGTTCAGGTAGAAAATGGCGAGGGCGAGCATCACTCGTCTCCTTCGCCGCTTGCCGCTGCCAACTCTTGGCTGCGGCGGACTAACTCCACCAATTCCGGGGAAGGGGTGAGGACGATCTCGCCGTCCCACGGCAGGCGGAGCTCGCGTGCAGCCGTTACTGCCTCGTTGAGCAGCCTGAGCGCGCCGTCCGAGGACAGGCTGAAGGTCTGCGGTTCGACGCCCGGTTGGTCGAGAAGCTCCCATGCCGCTTGGGTGGTGGGGAAGAGCTGGCAGCGCGAGCGCAGATCGGTCATCTCGTCGTGCGACAGCGTTGCTGCGGCGAGCCCTAGGGCGGTGAGCGCGGTGCGCGCGGCCTGATTCACCTTAGGGTCGGAGTCCAACGCGCCGTCGAGGGGGAAGCGGAGCCGGCGAAGGCAGGTGAGGGAGAGGACCGTAGTCTGCACCGCTCGGCTGATGGTGAAGCCTCCGGTGATATCATCAATGCTTGGTTTGACATTACTGTGATTGGCCTTGGACGGGTTGCCAGGCTTCCCTTTTTGACTTCTGCCGCGATCGAAAAGGCGAGGTTTACCGCCTTTGTCCCTTATCGCACGTTCTGGATCGGGGGTATATCCGATGTCGCTCGCTGCTTCGTAGATCGTGACGTTAGCTGCAATCTGGGCGGGATCGATGCGGCTGCTGGTCTTCACACCCGCGACTGCGTCGTAGCCTGTCATCTCGGAAACCAAGGCCCGCTGGAACTTGGCGCCCAGCCCGCCGCGTGGCCCCGTGGAGTCCCACAGGCCGAACACGAGCGCTGTTGGGCACAAGCCGAACAGGGCGGTGGCGTTGCGGACATCAGCGGTGTCCAGGATGCGACCCTTTTCGGATCGGCGAAAGACGATGCCGTCCAAAAGACTGTCGCGAAAGAGAGCATCGGCTATCCGGTGTGGAGCGTCGAGGCTGGTCACGCTGAATTTCTTGAGTAGCTCCGGTTGGTCGAAACGGGCCACGACCAACGGCAGGGGTACTCGTCCATCACGGTGCGCCTCCAGCAAGGCGGCCTCCATTCGGTTCGCCTGTGACTGCACTGAGTCGAGGAGCACGCAGTCGACAGCCGTTCCATCGATCAGCCGGGTCTCCACAGCGTATTTTCCCCCCTCGTAGGTCGGCGGAAAGATCTTGTCTCCAGGCCCGCCGGCGGGCTGGTACTCGGCGACACGGCGGAAGGCGGCGGCGTTGCCTCCAACGGCGGCTCGGACGGTTTCAAGTGTCAGCTCGTTCATGACTTCTCCTGTGAAGTGTTCGGATGTCGCCTATGTTTGCCACGAGTTGCGCACAACGGGGTTGGGGAGAGTCCTCTGGAAGTCATCGCGTCTGCCGTCTCCGGTTGCTTGGCCGTCGGCGATCTTTTCTGGTCGCCCGCTTGAAGACATCAGGCGGGCAAGTTGCTTTCTGATCACGTCTTCAGCGACCGGCTCGCCTTCCATCGCCATGGACAGAGAGACATGCCGCGGAATTGCGGCCAGGTGTCGTCGAAAGCGCTGCTCGGGAGTGAGTCTCCGCCAGCTTCTAATCGCTTCTTTCCAATACATTTTCAGTACATCCTGGTCGTGGAGATCGTCCGCGCATTCTCCCGTGGACTTTTGTGTCGTCGTTCTTTGAGCGCGCGTGGCCAGGGCACGAACACGCCGTAGCCGAGCTTGCGGTGATCACTTGCTGCATTCTTGCATGGGCACTGGCTCACAGAATGAGCCGGTGGTGCGGGCATCGACTTTTTTCCGTGGCTGAGTGGCGTCCCGTCGAGGGGCGTGGTCTTGGACGGGGCGGCGCCGTTGGCGCCGAATGATGAGCAGGGTCGGGGAGCGGCTAGGCGCCGGGATAGAGTGCGGCACTGGCGCGCAGGCGTTCGGCGACCGCGGCACGCAGCTCGGCGGGGGCGAGAACCTCGACCTCTGGGCCGTACTTGAGGATGTCCATGAGCAGCTCGCGGGGGTCGGAGTAGGGAACCTGGAGCTGGTAGCCGTCGAATTCCCATTGGCCGATCTGATCCGGGTGCCAGGTCTCGTCGGCGACCCAGCGCGAGGCGTTCCGGCTGAAGCGCAAGACGGCCCAGGCGGAGGCGGTGCCGGAGAAGATGCCGAAGCTGGCGCCGAGGAAGCGGTCGAGGGTGGGGGGATCGGTCGCCTCGGCGAGCCCGGGGAGTGGCTTGGCGTGGCGGATGCGATCCAGCGAGAAGATGCGCAAGCCTTGTGCCTGAGTGCAGTAGGCGGCGAGGTACCAGTTGTCTCGGTAGCGGAGCAGGCGCTGGGGGTGGACGGTGCGCTCGCTCACGCGGTCGCGCTCGCGGCCGTGGTAGGCGATGTGCAGCGTTCGGCCTTGCAGCACAGCACTGGCGACGGTGCCGAAGCGCTCCGGGTGGGTCGGGCGGGTGGCCATTGGCTGCAGGAGGATGCGCTCGCTGACCGTTGCGGCACTGTGACCGGTCTGGGCGAGCAAGGCGCGGATGCGGGCGCGCAGGGGGCCGACATAGGGGGCGAGGAGACCTGGCTGCATCTGCTCGAGCAGGCGCTCGGTGGCGAGCAGGGCGTAGAGCTCGCTCTCGTTGAGCCAGAGGCCGGGGAGCTCGAAGCGGGGATCGGTGGTGCGGTAGCGATAGCCGTTGACGGCGCGATCATATTCGATCGGCGCGCCCATGAAGTCTTTCATGTAGCCGAGATCGCGCACGGTCGTGGCTCGGGATGCCTCGAGCGCCTCCTGGAGCTGGGCCAGCGATCGTGGCTTCTCCTGGAGCAGGGCGTGGAGGCGGTAGATGCGTTCCGCGCGGTTCATGGAGTGAGAGCATAACGGATCAGCAGGCGACGCGCCGGCGCTGCCGTTGGCCTGTGGCTACCGCGGCCGCGACCTGTCTGCTCGCACCGGGCGGCGTGATGATCTTCTCGAACAATCGCCGCCGCTTCCAGATCGATGAAGAGGCGCTGGCCGATCTCGTGCTGACCGACCTCAGCGCCGCGACACCCCCCACGATTTTGCGCGCAATCCGGGAATCCTTCACTGCTGGCGTATTCACCGCTGAGCCAGTCAGGCTCGTGGACTCGACAGCCGTGCGGCGACCATGTTAAGGAAGGCTGCCGGGCCGAGGGCTTGCACCTGGGCCGCGTTCAACGCATCGAGCGCGCGCTCATGCTGTTTCTGACCATCGCCTGGCGCATCATGCAGTTGATGCGTCTGGGGCGGACCCTGCCCGATCTCGACGCCGCCTGTTGTTGGATTCCGACGAGATCAAGGCGGCTGACATCTTCACCGCCCAGGCAACGCGTCGCGCCACGTCGCCGGTGAGATGGCCGGGAACGACTGGCATTTCTTCATCGTCCAGGCAACCCCTGAGCGACTGGCGCAAGATGACTCGACATGGAACTGAGAATGAAGCTGGCGGATGGATCAACTCACGCAGGAAAGTCTGGCCAAACTCAGGAACGATACGCCCAATCTCGGGATGGTCCGTTCGAGGTCCCAAGCCGCATAGATGTCCCCCGAATTCGCGGCCAATGGCAGCATCTCGATCCACCGAGCGATCGACTCGGCGTCACACCAAGTTTCATGCACGTAGCTGAATGACTCGCCCAGCACGGCATTGAAGCGGGTGAAGCCCAGCCGCTGGCATTCGCGCAGTGCCTGCTGGGCGACGTCCTTCTGGATGGTGGTGAGCTCGAAGGAGAGCGCGGGCACGGGCCGGGTCAGTCCGGCGAGGACCTCGGCCTCGTGCCCCTCGACATCGATCTTGATGAAGCTTGGCAGACCATGGCGATCGATCAGCTCATCCAAGGTCGTGCAGGCCACCCCGATGCAGGCGTCCCAGCGCTGATCCTGCCAGCCGGGCGCGGTGCGCGCGGCCGCGATGAAGCCGGGCGACAGCGTGCTGATGGTGGGATTGGCGAGACTCAGCCTCAGCTCGGCGCGACCCGCGACCCGCCCGACCGCGACCGGCTCGATCCGCACCCCGGCATCTCGCCCATACAGCCAGCCCAGTGCTCGCGCCAGGGCCGGTTGGGGCTCGACCGCGAGCACGCGCGCGCCCAGACGTCGAAAGCAGCCGACACGGTCACCGACATGGCTGCCGATATCGAAGACGAGCTCGCCCGAGGCGATCCAGGCACGATAGAAGTCATCGAGGCGCGCGCGGTGAGGCTGGGCATAGTAGATGCGCAGCGAGCGCAGCACGCCATAGGTTGCCCGCAAACGCTCGCGCCAGCGCATCAGTCGCCGCCCGCCGGCTCGACCGCGAGGCCTGGATCACCACTGCGGGCGGGCCCCGGGGGGACCGCGACATCGCCCCGCTGGCCGTCAAGTTGCCCCGCCCCGGCCGGCTGATGAGTGACGCCGTCCCGATCGACACCGACCGCGCCTGGATCAGCGACCAGGCTTGGGACAGGCCCCGGCGGAGGCCGGGTGAAGCCCAGCCCGGCGATGATCGGTGGCGGGTCGACCTCCTCGGGGATGCGCCAGAGACCGATCCGGGTCAGCCAGGCACCGAGTGGCGGCCAGGCGGTGAGCATGGCGATCGGCACGGCAAGCAGGGCGCCCAGCACGAATGGCGAGAGAAAGATGGCGCCCGCGGCCTGGGTCGAGAGCAGCCAGGCCGCGGCCAATAGACCGAAGACTGTCTGCGGCCAAAGACGACGCAGCACGACCAGGAGCCGGAGTCGATGGGTCTCGCGGCGCTGCGGCGACCAGACGATCGCCTTGCCCAGCAGCAGGCCGCCCATGAAGAGACTGTGCGCCAGCGCCATGATGGGTGCCAGCAAGGTCGAGAAGAGGATCTCGGCGAACGCGCCGGCAAGCAGCCGGGGGGCACCGCCGAAGGCCGCCCGCCCCGCGCGCGAGAGCAGCAGACTGGCGAGTGTCGCCAGCTTGGGCGCGAACACCATGATCATGATGAGTGCGAAGAGCGACCAGCCAAGTACCGGATCGAAGAGTGGACCAGCGTCCGGTGCCTGGCCGATCCGTAGCGCCGCAAGCGTCATGAAGAGCACCCAGGCCGGCGAGCCGACGAACATGAGGATCGCCAGGATCAGCTGGATGCGCCCCACTGGATGCAAGCCCGGCGTCCCGAGTAGCCTGAGATACTGAAGATTGCCCTGACACCAGCGCAGATCGCGGCGGATGAACTCGATCAGATCGGGTGGGTTCTGCTCCCAGCTGCCCTGCTCGTCGGGCAGCACGCGGACCTCGTAGCCGGCACGGCGCATCAGCACCGCCTCGACCTGGTCATGACTGAGGATCCAGCCACCGAGTGGCGGACGGCCTGGCAAGGGGTCGAGGCGACACTGCTCGCGGAAGGGTTGCACCCGCAGGATGGCATTGTGTCCCCAGTAGGGACCGCTGTCGCCCTGCCACCAGGCACTGCCGAGCGAATAGGAGCGCATCCCCAGACGCATCCCGAGCTGGAAGACCCGCGCGAAGGCGCTGGTGGTGGGCAGGCCGACGATCAGGCTCTGCAGGATCCCCACGCCTGGATTGCGCTGCATGAGACCCACCATGCGCAGGATGGTCGCGGGATCCATCAGACTATCGGCATCCAGCACCAGGGCGAAGTCGAAGCCATCGCCCCAGCGGCTCATGAAGTCCTGGATATTGCCCGCCTTGAACCCGGGGTTGTCGAGACGACGCCGATACTGGATGCTCATCCGACCTTGCCAGCGCTCGCTCAGGCGCCGCACCCCGGACTCCTCGGCCGCGATGCACTCCGGCCAGGTCGAATCGCTGAGCACGAAGACCGCGAATCGATCGCCATGTCCGGCGTCGACGAGGCCCTGGATCATGGGCTCGAGATGGTCCATCACCCGCTCGGCGTCCTCGTTGCGGATACAGCTGAGGATTGCGGTTCGACTGGTGATGGCAGGCGCTGGATCGCCAGCGAGCGGACAGACGACCGCGGCGGGATTGGGATGACGACGCATCAGGATGAATCCGATGACCGCGTTCCAAAAACCGATGACCGTCCAAGGCAGGGTCAAGGCGAAACAGACTGACAAGACCAGATCCAGGAGGTCGAAGCCCCCCGCCGAGAGGGTCGCCACCATCAGCGCGAGCGCCGCGATCACTGTGGCCATGACGAGGATGAAGAAGAGTGCGCGACGCCTGGCGAGTGTCGCCATGGCGCGACCATCAGGCTCGGTGCGCGGAGCGGAATCAGTGCTCATCGGGTTTCGGTGGCTCTGGCGGAGGGCGGATAGAATCTTGAATCGCTTCGGAAAACTCGTCGAGCAAAGCATTCCGATCGGCGATCATCGTATCATCATCAAGGTCGCGCCGAGGATACGCCAAGGATACGCCAAGAGAGGTGCCAGCGCGGCTCAGACTGGTTATCTTGTGTCCAAATCGACCGATCGCAACAGGATCGCTGGCCCCTGAGGAGCGCTGGTGGCTCTACACCATGACCGTCGCCACCACTTGGCCAGTCGACCTCCAGACCCTCCTCGTCGAGGATGAAGACCGCGGGCGATAGCGCAGCCAGACCCAGGCATAGACCAGACAGATCAGCAGCAGCGGGACGAACAGCGCCGGCGAGAGCAGCAACATCGCCAGCAGGATGGCCACCGGCACCAGCAACAGCAGAAGGGTCAGCACCAGCACGTCGAGGGTCATCGGCGCCAGTCGGAAGTGATGGGTCATTGGGCCCGCGGTGCACGAGATCTGGGTCACCGGGGATCGAATGCGGTAAGTTCGGGTTCAGGCCTGGGAGTGTCCGGCCTCAGCGTCGGTGATCGCTCAGGTCGCGCGCGTCGATGCCGGACCACGCGAATCAGTGTCGCAGATCACCAGTCTATTTACCACGACACTGAAAAGTGACCAATTGCTCATCCAGGTCGATGTAATGGGGCCGCGAGGGTCCACCCACATTGGCTTGCAATTTCACCAGACGATCCTCTGTGCCGGGGACATAATATTCGATATCACCAGCGGCGCACTCGCCACCCTTGGGCTTGGGATAGACCTGGTTGCCGTCGATGCAGTAGGCGATTTCATTCTGACTACAATCCACATAGGCGGGTATGAGATCGACATTAAGCTCGGGATGATCGGGGTCGTCCAGATCCAACTCGATGATCGCTTCGCTCAGTGTGCCATTGTTGCCGTTTCCGACCAGGACGCGTTCTATGCGACCAAGGCAACTGGCCATGACCTCAAATGCACAAGCCCCATCATCGATGCTCGGGCCAGCTTCGCAGGTAGCATCCTTGACTTGTGTGATCTCGGTTTTGAAACAGGCCGCCTGGTGGTTGACCTGAGAGATGGCATCAGCCACGGTCAGGGCCGAAAGCGTCGTTCCCACTGCAATGATCAGACCGATGTTGAGCGTTTTGACTTTCATCTTGGGTTCTCTTGTGGACCAGCCAATTGAGTAAGCATTCAGACCCCCGCCGGCCGTGGCAATGGCGGGAGGTCAATTCCGGCCCGGCGAGATTCCATTGGGCGGATAGCCTAATTTTGCGCACTCATCCATTGCCAATCGCAACCTGCGATCAAATTCGTTCCGCAGCATCACTAATAACTCCTCTATATCAATTCACATAACGCTTAGGCTTGATCACACGCGTGGGGTTGTGTGCAATGGGATGGGCTCAATGCCCGTGGGTTGTTGGGGTTCGTTCCTCACCCCAACCTACGGGTCTGCGGCGCGCCTCGGTGCCGGTGGGCGGTCGCCGTCTGACCCTGTACGAATAAAGCCCACCCGCAGAAGTAAAGGGGTCGGTGCGCCGGCGTCCGCGCCTTGGCATGGACGCCGGCAAGATCTGCTCGACCGGAACGATGCGCTCAGATCCCGCAGTGTATCGGAAACTTTTGGTGTGCTGCCGCACCTGTCACGGGTCTGAAACGCCCTTTCACCAAGCGGTCAGAAACGCCCTTTCACCAAGCGGTCAGAAACGCCCTTTCACCAAGTCGGCGAGAGTCCCCTGAATCTGCTTCCAATTCACCAGATCGGTGGTGTAGTAGACCAGCCCGCTACTGTTGAGACCCGCTAGATCGTCGAGGCCATCGTCGTTGAGGTCGGCGGTGATCAGACGTACGAGGGTGCCCGGCACCCAATTCCATGTGCCGCGATCCAGGGTCGTGTAAATGTAACCGTCCGAGTTGAGCCCGATCAGGTCGTCAACACCGTCGCCATTGAGATCCCCAGCGACGAGTTGCGCGAGCTGCCCTGGAATCTGGTTCCATGTCATCAGGTCGGTCGTGTAGAAGATCAATCCAGTCGTGTTCAGTCCCACGAGATCCTGGATCCCGTCACCGTCCAGATCGGCCGCGATGATCTGCTGGAGCATGCCGGGGATCTGCGTCCACGTGGACCCCAGGTCGGTCGAGTAGAAGATCAGTCCATCGCTGTTGAGCCCGACCAAGTCATCACGGCCGTCGCCGTCGACATCGGCCAAGAGCAGATGGGCGAGCCGGCCATTGAGCGGAATCCAGTTGACGAGGTCGGTGGTCCGGAAGATCGCGCCCTCCGCGTTGAGACCAATCAAGTCATCGACGCCATCACCCACGACATCACCGCTGAACAGTTGCGCCAAGGCGCCAGGAATGTGCCACCAGGTCAGTCGGTCGGTCGTGTAGTAGATCTGATCGTCGGCGGTCAATGCCGCCAGATCGGTCACAGGATCATCATCGAGATGGGCCATCGTCAGCCGATCGAAGGTGCCAGGGATCCAGGTCCAAGAGATCAGGTCCCGGGTATAGAAGATCGAGCCGTTCGCATTCAGACCGACGAGTCGATCGCTCACCGGATAACTGTTGTCATCACGCGGATCTGTGTCCCCAATAAACTCCTCCAGGTTCGTCCAGCCATCGCCATCTGCATCGAGCAGCGCATCGGCCGGATCGCGTGGATCAAAGCCATGGGTGTTCTCCCAGTCGTTCGACATCCCGTCGCCGTCGATATCCGGGTCGCAGGCATCGCCGACACCGTCACCATCCAGATCGGCTTGATCGGGGTTGGCGACCAGCGGGCAGTTGTCGCTGTCGTCACCCACGCCATCAGCGTCGCTGTCCGACCCTGTTTGCGTCCGCCAGACCGTCGCAGCCGTTGCAGCCCAGTCATAGCCCGCGCTGGTCGAGATCGGGCTCAGTCGCACGCTCGTCTCCTCGCCCGCGCCGAGCTGGCTGTTGAAGCGCGCGACCAGCAGTTGCCGCGGCAGGCTGCCCGGCCAATTCCCAGCGAGACTCGCCCAAGCGATCGAGACTGTGCAATCGGTGGCCGGATCCTGATCGAGATCTCCCACGTCCGCACGACAGACCGCATCCGCCGCCACCCGATCCTGATCCAGCAGCCCGTCGAGCCCGATGAGCTCCAGCCGACTGGAATCCCAGTGCAGACGCAGCCCCAAACCCGGCACGGTCGGGTCCGCGGGGCTGGAGGTATAGTCCAGGGCAATGCTGACCACCGCCCCGTTCGACACCGACTGGCTCGCCGGTACGGGCGTGACCACCTGAGTCTGTGCCCAGGCCGCTGGCACGCCGACCAGGCATCCCAGTACCGCCATCCCACCCGTCAGCCGTTCGAGCCACCCGTTCCGTGTCATGGACGATTCTCCCCTTACACTAGACGCAATATAAAGTGGAGTTTAGGTGATCGCTATGTTAAGGTCTAGCTGATTATTTTACCGCGTGCTTACGGGCGTCTCCCGCGCCTCGATAGCGCTCGCGCGAACACCCTTGGACGCCCTCGGCGCACCGCGCCGACACAAATAGATGGTGACGTTGCCATGCCGAACCGGATCGATCGCTGGTCACGACTCCTGCCCTCCGGGCTGCTCGGTCTCACGCTGGTGCTGTCCGCACCGGCCGGGGCGATCGAGCCCTTGTGCAGCACCGACATCGACGGCAACGGCAACGGCACGGCCGAGACTGGCGATGCCAAACTCCTGCTGCGTCATCTCTTCGGCTTCAACGGGACCACCCTGACCGAGGGTGCCGTGGGCGACGGGTGCACCCGCTGCGACGCGGCGACGATCGCGACCTATCTCGACTCCGCGGACTGTCAGATCCTGTTCGATGTCGACGGCAATGGTCGACGCGATGCGCTGACCGATGGGATGTTGTTTTGGCGCTACCAGGCGGGGCTGAGAGGGGATGCGCTGATCCTTGGTGTCGTGGGGGAGGCTTGTGCGCGTTGTACCGAGGAGGCGATCCTGGCGCATTTCTCTTCCTACGCTCCGCCGCCGCCGCCGCTGGTTGCGCTCCCACTCAACGACACCGGCCTCGACTGGTGCGCGAACGATAGCGAGAACTACCTTCCTTGCCCGGTCAGCGACTTCCCCGGGCAGGATGCCGAGTCCGGGCGGGATGTCACCCACAACGACCCGAGTGACGGGCATGCCGGGTTCAGCTTCACCAAGATCTCCAACAGCGGGCAGGACTTGCCGGCCTCGGCCGCGTTGGGCAGTGGTCCGAATGACTGGGCCTGCACGCGCGACAACGTCACCGGGTTGGTCTGGGAGGTCAAGACCTATGATGGCGGGCTGCGCCATCAGAACTGGACCTATAGCTGGTACAACCCCGATGCCTCGAGCAATGGCGGATTGGCCGGTTATCCGGACCAGGGCGACAACTGCTTCGATCCCGCCCGTTGCGACACGTACAAGTATGTCGCGGACGTGAACAGCCAGGGACTCTGCGGTGCCTCGGACTGGCGTCTGCCCGATCGGTTCGAGCTTGAGTCGCTCACGAGCAATAATCGCGTGAGTCCGGCCATCGATACGGCATTCTTTCCGAACACGCCAAGCTCTTGGTTCTGGTCTTCGTCGCCGACGGCGCCTCCGCCTCAGCTGCCGTATGAAAACTATCCGAACACCGCGTGGGTCGTCGGTTTCAACGATGGCCAAGTCAGCGGCGCATCTAGGTACAATGAGACTTACGTTCGTCTCGTGCGCGGCGGACAGTGACTTTGCCCTTTGCAAGACCATGACTGTACCTCGTCGGCACGGGTGACATGCGCCATCTGAATCATCTGCCGATCTGGCGCGACGCCAACCGCCTGCTGCTCGCCATCGAGCAGGCGGTGCGACAGTTTCCGCGCGATCACAAATACACCTTGGGCACGGATCTGCGCCGACAGGCGATGAGGGTCTGTCAGCTGATCCTGCGTGCGGTGAACAAGGGGGATGATCAGCTTGCGCGCGTCTCGTGGGTGGTGGATGCCGTGGACGACCTGAAGCTGCAGATCCAGCTTGGCAAGGCGCTGCAGTTGTTTCAGGGACTCGGTCAATCGCTGCGCCGGGCGGGGCGTTCCTACTGCTTCGTCGCCGAAGCGGGTCATCTCCCAGGCGGAATGAAACGGCGCGTCATGCGCGATCTCTTTGTCGGGCCCGATGCCCGGCTGACCCACAACCGAAGCGGAGCGGCCTGCCCGTCTCCGCTGGTCCACTGAACGGGAGGACTGCAATGCGGCGTCCATTGATCGTGTTTGGATGGCTGCTGTGTGCGGCTGTCTCGAGTGCTCAGGCCCAGCAAGTCTGTCGTAACGACATCAGGCCCAGCGCGCCGGATAGCCGCTATCGCGACAACGGCGATCAAACGGTCACCGATCTGGCGACCGGACTGATCTGGAAGCGCTGTGCGGAGGGATTGAGCGGGACCGACTGCACGATCGGGACGGTCAGCACCTTCACCTGGCGGCATGCCCTGCAACATGCGGCGAGCAATGCGCCTTGGCGGCTGCCGAATAAAAAGGAGCTGGCTTCACTCGTCGAGCAGAGCTGCTACGAACCGTCGATCAACAGCCGATTCTTTCCGAACACGCCATCGAACTTGAACACCCCATCGAGCTGGTTCTGGTCTTCGTCGCCGTTTGCCAGCAATTCGGACTACGCGCGGCAGGTCAATTTCTACAGTGGCTACGTCGGCTTCTACTATAAGGACATTCAGCTATCCGTTCGTCTCGTGCGTGGCGGACAGTGACTTTGTCCTTTGCTCGATTGATCACTGGCACGGCGCCGAGTTGCTTGGACATTCATCGACTGGTTGAAGGGGTCGTAAAGGATCAGTGATAAAGGGTCAGTGCGGCTTGACTAGGCCTCGTGTTCTAGCGGGTGGAGGTCCCGCCTGGGTCATCGTGCGCCGCGAGCCCAGTCTCGAGTCTTGTGGTGCGTCTGGTGAGAGGCGCGTCGATGCGTCGGCGCGACAGCAGGCGAGGTGCAAAGGTTACGGGTGGAGCCGACCTTGACGGTGTTGAGGCCCGAAACTGTTGGTCGGGGGTGCCAACTGGCTTGACCCTCCGGAAGTCAACAATCCGTGTCGCGCGATGGCGTGTGATACGGGTACTCCCCAGGGTCAAGGGGTCGAAACCTGTGTCTGCGGTCAGTTGTGGGGGAAACGGACGATGCCGCCGCGGGACAGATCCATGTAACACCGCTCTTGCATGGCGATTTGAGCGATGATCGACCAATGATCTTCAATCTGGGCCGTCAGCTCGGTGTTGGAGAGATTGCCGAGCGTGATCCGTCGCAGGCGGGCGGGTGTACCTCTGACCAAATGCGAGTCGCGAAAGTCACCATCCTTGGTGATATCAGGAGCATGTCCTTCGCGTCGACAACGTCCGGGATCGGCAGGTTTGAGATCGCGGAGCGCCGGTCGTAGGCATCGAGCACGAGCGCGCGGAACTCGCCGGCAAATTTCACGGCGAACATTTGAGCTCAGATCTACCCGCCGGAGCGCCGCCCGCCGGCGAAGGTGAGGGTGATGGTCGATGAGACCGCCGTCACGGTGCCCTCACCGCTCCCGCAACAACCAGCGCCCCGATCCATAGTCCGGCGTGTTGGTCCCCGGGATGGCATCGTAGACCTTGCCGTCGCGGATGATCCGACGGTCCTTGGAGCCGTAATCCGGTGTGCGCGTGTTGGGGATCGCCGGATGGATGATCCCATCGCGCTCGATGTCGAGCGGCCCCCCATAGTCCGGTGTGTTGGTGCCAGGCAGCGGACGCCAGATCTGGGTCTCGGCCAGGGCGAGTGGTCCAGTCACCGTCCCGATGGCCAGCAAGACCAGACCAAGCATGGCTTTCACGTGCAAGATCATGCAATCGTCTCCTTGTTCTGCACGCCGAGATCGCCTGACATTCCCGATCAATGTCTCACGAGTCGTTGCCAGCGGGCTGCAAGCCACCCGAGCCCACGCGTGGTCATGGATCCACCTCCAGTCATGACATCTGAGCCTGATGTTTGCACAGGATGATTGCGACCATCGAGCAGCTCGCCCGCCAGCGCCGTGACGAATTCCTTGCAACACTGGCCTTCCAAGGGGTCACGGCAGCCGATGTCCTCTCGGGATTGGTGACAGGCGCGTCTGCCCCTTGCGCCGACACTCGTCGACCTGAGCGAGGTCCCGGCGGCGACGCACACCGCCCGCGCGACACCGTGCCAGGACGATCCAGCGTGACGCCGAGAGGAGACTGAGCCGGGCCGGCCCCCCCCGACCTGAACGCCGCGCAACCGCCCTCAGGCCGCGGCGCCGCGGGTGTGCTGCATGAAGAACCGCAGCATCTCGCGGCTGGCGTCGGGTCCGCGCGGCTCGGTGTAGGAGCCCTCCAAGCTGCCGCCCGACCAGGCGTGGCCAGTGCCGTGCAGGATCCAGTGTTCTAGCGGCGCCCGTCCATTCGCCTCAGTATAGAGGCTGCGGCTGTAGCGGATTCCCCCGGCCGATTCACCCTGCATGACTGTCTTGCGTAAACGCTCGACACCCGGTGCCGCGGCGATGATCAGATCGGCGTTGACCGGGTTGACGGTGGTGTCGCAATCACCGTGAAAGACGATGGTCGGGACCAGGCGCGCCGCGCCGTCCGAGCCTTGGCGCCGCGTGCCGGATCCGCCCTGACGCATCGCCAGCAAGGCCGACGGCCGATCGTCGGCGGCCCTGTAAGCCAGCCCCGAGTGCACGCCGATCGCGGCGTAGAGGTCCGGGTAGGTGGCCCCCATGATCATCGCCTCGGCCCCGCCCGCGGAGAGTCCGGCGATGTAGACGCGAGCGGGATCGACCGCGTGATCGCGGATGATCTCGCGGGTGATGCCGGCGATCAGTGCCGGCTCGCCATGACCGCGTTGCTGGTCGTCGGGGCTGAACCATCGCCAGCACCTGGTGGCGTCGGCCGTCAGAGATTGCGCCGGATAGGCGACCAGGAACAACTGCTGCTCGGCCAGCGCGTTCATGCCGGTGCCGGCCGCGAAGTCATCGGGCGTCTGGGTGCAGCCGTGCAGCATCACCACCAGGGGGAGCGTCTGACCATGGTCGCCGCTCGGGATGTAGAGCTTGTAGGTCAGGGTGCCCGCGGCGGAGGTGTGGCGATGTTCCTCGAACCGCGCCCCCCGCGGGAGCGCGACCGGTGCGCGCTCGCTTGGCAAGCCGATGGTGCGACCGGGCACGCGTCTTCTGAGCCGTTGCGTCATCCGGCCGAGCAATCCGCGCAAGGTGACTGGGATCGGCGGCACTGCGACGCCGTGCCGATGCCGAGACCCCGCGGCCTGCTCCGTGGAGGCCGCGTCGCCACCGGGCTCTGGCGCAGCCCGAGCGTCCCCGGAGGGTGGCGCAGGAGGTTGCTTCTCGCGCACTGTCGAGGGACCACCGCCCGACGGTGTCGACGCCGCGCCAGGCTCCGAGCCGGACTCTCCAGGCGCATGGAGCGTCGCGCCGCGCAGCATGGCCATCGCGTCCTGGAGCCGTCCCTCGCGGATCAGGCGGGTCACTTCGGCCATGTCGATCTTGGGCAAATGCATCATGGGTCGGGTCCTCGGGTCGAGACGATCGGCGCGGGCACGCCAGCATGTCATGGGTGGTGGCTGCGCCCTCGGCGGATGCGGTCGCGCACTGTCTCGATTGGCTGCGGCAGACTGGGTGCTGGTCACGGATCAAGAGCGCTCGCCCCCTCCTGATCGCCATGCCGCGCGCACTGGCTCAGACACACTGACCTGAGACGCTGGCAAGGATCGGCGAACGAACCACGCCCACCAGGCCGGGCGCCCGGATTCAAGCATAAAAACCCTGCCATCACTATACTTTTAGGGACATCGCGAATCACGCGGTCGGGCTGCAGTGCCATTCAACCGAACCTCACGGGGGTGAGCATGAATACTCACAAGATGATGCTGATGGCCGTTGCCTTGTCGATGGCGGGGTCATTGGCCTACGGCGACGAGATTCAATGCCGAATCACGAGCGACTTGATGGATGCGACGGTGCCTGTCGAAACCTTCTCGGGTGGCATCATCGGCAACTATGACCCAGCAAGCGGTCAGCCGACCGGCAAACACCGTCATCGTCCGGCCACGCTCGTGAAAAAGCTCGATGCGCTGTCCCCGGCCCTGTTTCAGGCCGCCGTCACGAACCGAACCCTGGCGACCGTTGAGTGCTCCTTCTACCGGGTGGCTCCGCGCAAGCCAAGGCAGCTCTACTTCAAGATCACGCTGAGCCAACCGCGGATCGTCGACCTCGCGATGAGCGGTGAGGAGCCAGCTGGTAGCGAGGCGCGCGAAACACTGCAATTCGTCTATCACAAGATCACGCTCGAAGACGTTCTCACGGGAACGGTCGCGGAGGATTTCTGGGAAGGCCCGGTCAGCTGAATCAACAGGATTCCGGCCCCATCGGCGGCGCGTCATGCGTGTCATGCGCGTCATGCGCGTCATGCGCGCCCGTCGTGAGCGCGCCGAGCGCGGCCGAGCGCGCATGAGATCATCGCGCCCTGATGCCGGGGGCGCTGTGCTTGGGGGGTCAACTCTATCTTCTGGGCTACAGGATCGATGAAGGCGTTCGCCTGATCGATCCGACGGGATCCGAATATTTCAGCGTTTCCCTGGCTCTCGGGCATCCGCCCCGAGGACTACAACCTGCCGAAGGGCCAGCGCATCAACGAGACCACCCACCGCTCCTGGAACCGGCTCACGGCCCTGAGGGCGCGCTTCTTCATCGGCGCCGGTCTCGATCTTCACCGCCCCCTCGAGGGCCACGCGCTCATCGTCGAAATACTCGAACCAGGGCAGGCCGGCGCGGGTGTCATCCACCGCCGTCGGTGGTGGCTGCGGCGGGCGCTTCCCCGGGGTGGCCGAATGGCCGTAGAACGGGTGCCGAATCAGCATGGAATCAGTAGCCGAATCGTCGTGGAACGGGTGGCCGAATCAGCGCGGAATCAGAGGCCGAATCGCCCTGGAACGGGTGCCGAATCAGCATGGAATCAGAGGCCGAATCGCCGTGGAACGGGTGGCCGAATCAGCGCGGAATCAGAGGCCGAATCGCCCTGGAACGGGTGGCCGAATCAGCATGGAATCAGAGGCCGAATGCCCGTGAAATGGGAGGCCGAATAGGCGTGGAATACGCTGTAGGGCGGCTTCAGCCGCCAGCCCCGCGCAGCGAAGACGCCAACGTGAGACCTTTGGCACCTGATCGAGAGAGCGGCGTCAGCCACGACCCGAGCAGCAAAGACGCCGCACCGTGCCAACGCGTTGCCCCACCGGAGATCCTCATCCAGGTCGTGGTGCCCGCCGGGCGGGTCGAGGAGATCCGCGCGAACGCCGCGCGGATGGTGGAGGACGACGACAAGCAGGCGCCGCGGTCGGCAAAAACCAAGGTCGATCCGGTGATGGGTCAGCGGCGCGATCCCGAGAACTGGGTCTCGACAGCCTGAGCCTGGAGCAGCCTCACGAGCTTATCCGGGCGCTCCGGTGTGATCAACCCAGGCTGCTCCCGAACCGCGCTCTCAAGTGTGCCCGGTCCGGGGTTGCCATGCTCAATCCAGTCGAAGGCGAGCACGGCCATCTGTGCGCTGGCCAATCGAGCCTCCAAGTCACCGTAGGCGCCACCCCGTGATCAACAGTGTCACACCCGGTCAGCAGCCCAGGCCGTGGCATGGGCATGACCATGGCAGCTGGTCATGATCTTCGGGCATGGTACACTGCCTGCAAAAGAGCGCGCCGCCGAGGTATGCCGACCAGCATCCGGTCGGCTGAGGCTGAGGGCCAAGCCCCACGGAGGAGACGTGGAGTCAGTCGTCGTCATCGATTTCGAGACCACCGGGTTATCACCGAATCTGGGTGAGCGCGCGACCGAGATCGCCGCGGTGCGGGTCCGAGACGGACGCATCATCGAGCGCTATCAGAGCCTCATGCACACCGGGCGGCGCATCCCGCCATTCATCGAGCAGTTCACCGGAATCACCAATGCCATGGTCCGCGAGGCCCCGCCGGCGGCTCAGGTGATGGCCGAGGTCGCTGACTTCGTCGGCGACACACCCGTGGTGGCGCACAATGCCGCCTTCGATCGCAAGTTCTGGGTGGCGGAGTTGACCCGGATCGGCCGGACCGCCGGTCACCCGTTCATCTGCACACTGCTGCTGTCCCGCCGTCTACTCCCCCAATCACCCAATCATCAGCTCGGCACCCTGGTCCGTCATGCTGGATTGCCGGTGGCCGAGCGTGCCCACCGCGCACTGGCCGATGCCGAGATGACCGCGCACCTGTTCGTGCACCTGGAGCAGACACTGCGCGAGCGCTACGCGCTGGCCGAGGTCAGCCGGGAGCTGCTCGAGCGCATACAGTGCACGGCGCGCGGGCGGTTGGCGTGGTGTGTGGAGCGGTATGGGCGGATCGGTGGGTGATGGGCGGGATGATCGAGGGTAGGGTGGTGCCGGGGGTGGCGAACGTGCGACCCAGCCGCCAGCGGCTCGCCGATCGCGTCCGCTTTCACTATCGCGGAAACGCCGAGGGCTCGACCCTGCGGCTCACGCTCGGGTGTCTGCTCGCGGAATCGCTTGGTATCGAGCTGCGCCGTGTCGGGAGCGGCAAGCGGATGACCTTTGGGGTTGGAGAGGACGTGCTGTCAGAGAGGATGGCGAAGAACGCGTTTGTGACCTGGGTGGCCGATCCGGCGCCTTGGGTCCTCGAGGAGCAGCTCATTGCAGGGCTGTCGTTGCCGTTGAATCTCGATATGAATCGTGGTCATCCGTTTGGCGCGGCGTTGCGTGAGGCGCGGCGACGGGCGAAGGGGAGGGCGCGGGAGCTGGAAGTCGCATTCGGCGAATGAGAATAACTTTGAGCAACCTATCGGATTATTTTGGAACTCGATAAAAAAGATGGCAAAAAGCGCGAAGAAAGCTGACAACGGTGGTGCCAACCTCGGGTTCGAGGCCAAGCTCTGGGCCGCCGCGGACAAGCTGCGCGGCAACATGGAGCCCTCGGACTACAAGCATGTCGCGCTCGGGCTGATCTTCCTCAAATACATCTCCGATGCCTTCGAGGCGAAGCGCGAGCACCTCTTGAGAGATGCCGCGGATCCCGCCAGCCTCTATTACGTCAGGGACGAGTCGGCACGCTACCGCATCGCCGAGGATCGCGATGAGTATCTGGCCGAGAACGTCTTTTGGGTGCCGAAGGAGGCGCGCTGGTCATTCCTGCAAGCCAACGCCAAACTGCCGACCATCGGCAAGCTGATCGATGACGCCATGCTGGCCATCGAGAGCCACAACCCCTCTCTCAAAGGCGTGCTGCCCAAGGACTATGCCCGGCCAGCGCTGAACAAGGTCATGCTCGGCGAGTTGATCGATCTCATCAGCGGCATCGCCATGAAGGAGGAGGCCGACCGCTCGCGCGATATCCTCGGGCGGGTCTACGAGTATTTCCTCGGCAGCTTCGCCGGGGCCGAGGGCAAGCGCGGCGGCGAGTTCTACACCCCACGCTCGGTGGTGCGGCTGCTGGTCGCGATGCTGGAGCCCTACAAGGGTCGGGTCTATGACCCCTGCTGCGGATCGGGCGGCATGTTCGTCCAGTCCGAGCACTTCGTCGCCGAGCACGGCGGGCGCATCGGCGACATCGCCATCTACGGGCAGGAGAGCAACTACACCACCTGGCGTCTGGCCAAGATGAACCTCGCTGTGCGGGGCATCGACGCCGACATCCGCTGGAACAACGAGGGCAGCTTCCACCAGGATGCGCTCCCGGATCTGAAGGCCGACTACATCCTCGCCAATCCACCCTTCAACATCTCCGACTGGGGCGGCGAGCGTCTACGCGAGGATGTCCGCTGGCGCTACGGCGTCCCACCGGTCGGCAACGCCAACTATGGCTGGCTCCAGCACATCCTCCATCATCTCGCGCCCACCGGCACGGCCGGCGTGGTGCTGGCCAACGGCTCCATGTCATCCGCCCAGTCCGGCGAGGGCGACATCCGCCGCGCCATGGTCGAAGGCGACGTGGTGGACTGCATGATCGCCCTGCCGGGTCAGCTCTTCTATTCGACCCAGATCCCGGCCTGTCTCTGGTTCCTCGCCCGCGACAAGAAGAATCACCACTTCCGCGACCGCCGCGGCGAGGTGCTCTTCATCGACGCCCGCAAGCTCGGGCACATGGTCGATCGCACCCGCAAGGAGCTGTCGGACGAGGACATCGCGAAGATCGCGGACACCTACCACGCTTGGCGTGGTGAGCAGGACGCCGGGGCCTACGAGAATGTGCCTGGCTTCTGCAAGGCGGCCAGCCTGGAGGAGATCAGGACGCACGGCCATGTGCTGACACCGGGTCGGTATGTCGGGGCGGCTGCGACTGAGGAGGACGATGTGCCTTTCGTCGAGCGGTTCACGGCGCTCAAGGAGAAGCTGGACGAGCAGCTTGCGCAGGGGGAGGAGTTAGGGGCGCTGATCCAGGCGAAGCTGGAGGGGGTGGTCGTCGATGGATAACTTCCCGCGTGTGACCCTTGGTGAAGTAGCATATGTAAGGTCTGGTTTCGCATTCAAGAGTCGCGATTGGGCTGACAGTGGAATACCCGTCGTTAAGATAGCGAACGTCAAGGCTGGCAGCCTTGATATGGATGGGTGCTCATTCATTAGCGAGAGCGTGGCGGAGGGTGCTTTAGAGTTTAGGCTGAGAGAAGGTGACATCCTGATCTCGATGACCGGCTATGTCGGACAGGTCGCCGTAGTACGACCGAATGATCTTCCGGCCTTTCTCAATCAAAGAGTTGGGCGGTTTACAGTTATAGATGAAACCCGTTTAGATAGTGCCTGAAAGAAAACCCTAAAAAATCGCCGTCCCCCCGTGCTGCTGACCGAATTGCGACCATGGCTTTTAGCCCATTTCCGTTGCTCAACA
>RZZN01000373.1 GCA_009929855.1 Gammaproteobacteria bacterium | reverse complement strand
CCTATCCAAACAGTCTGGACAAGTCTTAACCAGTACCGCAGACCAGCGGTATGTTTTCGTTGTGCCGAACTCACTGAAATAAGCATCATCACGGACACGATTGACCGAACCACGTGCGGTGGCTTTAATGGCACGCCTAAACTCACCGAAGATGCGCCCACCTTGTTGCAAGTCTGTCAATAGCTCGTCCCGGATAATATTCAAATCAGTTCCTTGCATAACCCGAAGCTGCACGTATTCGGACAACGTGATGGCTGTCTTTCCAACCTTAGCAGTTAATAAGATTGCAAGGGTGTCAAGTTCACGCCGATATAACTGGTCAAATTGTTCTGGGTCTGGCATTTTTAATTGTCCGATCAATAAACTTCTTCATGCTCTGGATTGACCGTTCTTCTGCTTGTTTTGAGATACCGAAAAACTCAAAGTAACGCTTTCCGTTCTTAGTCCTGACACCCTGATTCTGAAGAATATCGCCGAGTTGACTGTTTGTTAATCCGTCACGTCGTGTACGCTGTGGCTCGATAATAACGCTTTTACCATATTTCTTTGCTTCGATAGAACTTCGTAACTGTCCAGTAGCAATAAGCGGATGCGCCCATTGTCCTTTTTTCATTTTTGCTTTTACTGTCGATTGCGCCAAAATCTTATATCTGCGGTCATTTACGTCAATACCTTTATCAATACGCTTTTCAATGTCTGGGATGATTTCTTTTGTCGCAATCGTCATAAGCTGATTACTCAAATCAACCCCAAAATCAGGAAAACTCAATTTGCCTTTAACTGTCGCTTTTATCATTGATGTTCGGGTCTTTCGTTTTCTGGATTTTAATATCGCCGTCGTCCTCAATCATCTTCGCCAGCTTCGCACCGTTTTCTGTTGCCTTGACATAAAACTCGTCTTTAAGAAGATCCTCAACTGCAAGCGCCACTTCTGATAATACACCTTCCGGATTCTGGATAAGCGCGTCAATACTCATCGACATAATCAGACGTTCAACCGCTTCGTCTATTCCGTCCTCAATCATATCCATATCATCTAAATGATTGATAAGCACTTTATCAAGTGGCATTTCCCCACCGTTCCTTAAATTGCGCGTTCCTGGCTTGCATTGATTCACGAAATGTAGCATCACCCATTA
>RZZN01000058.1 GCA_009929855.1 Gammaproteobacteria bacterium | reverse complement strand
CCCCTCATCAATCGCCTGCATGGATTCCCACAATGCCGACTGCAATTCGGTGCCGCAGTCGATCATTGCGCGCTTGGCTTCCAGATACGCCTCGGCGCGGCCGTGGTCCGGGTCGGCGAAGGCGACTTTGCGCAGCGCCTCGCAGGCGATCACTGCGCTGGCGTATTGCTGCTGGAGCTGTTGGATTCGGTTGATCAATGCCGTGCCTCCAGTTGATGAATCCGTTGATCCGCAATCGCGTCTGCCGCGTCGATCAGCAGCTTCTCGAGCCGGCACTCAAGCGCCGACGGGATCGCGTCGTCCAGCGGTTGCGCGATCGCCGACAGCGCGTCGAATGCCTCGATTGCGAGCTGTTCGCGAGCCATTTCGCGGGCGTCGATGCGGTCGATCTCGCGTTGATGGGCTGCCGCTTGCAGGATGTGCGGGCTTAGGTAGATGTTCATGGTGCCCTCGGCGGCCATCCGCTCGGCCTGTTGTGGTTGATGTGCTCCGGTGCAGCGCATTGGCGCACTGGGTACGCCAGAAGGTCGCCGTTGGGCAGCAGCGACAGGCGCAACCCCATCGCATGCAGCGCGTCCTTGAGCGGCTGGATATCGCCGGCTGTGGCGTCTGACGGGATGTCGGCGATCAGTCGCATTTGTGGTGTCTCCGGTCGGCTTCACGCTTGGCTTCGAGATACGGAGCTTCGTGCTCGCGAAACGCGCGGCTGTACTGCGTGCGCAGCCGGCGGATGGCGTTTGCGAGCGTGATCTGGCCTGCGTCGATCTGGTTGAGCGCATCGCACAGTGCGCGGTATCGGAGCGATTCAGCTTTGGCGCGCTCGAGTTCGGGCTGAATGCTCACTCGGTCTCCTCCTCGATACTCAGCGCCCGGCGCTCGCGATAGATCCGGTCCTCCAGTTCGTGCCAGTGATGCAGCAGCTCGCGCAGCTTGTAGAGGTCGACCCGATCCATCTCGCGCAGCGTGTCGAGACTCAGGTCGGTGTCGAGATAGCGGATCAGGTCGTCGACGCTGTAGTCGTTCTCGTCGGTCACGGGGTCACCCTCCATTCCAAAGACTGCGAGCCGCGTTCGATCTGGCGCGATTCGATGACGCCTTTCTTGCGCCACACGGCAAGCGCCTCGTAGATGTTCTCCATTCGCGCCGGGATGCAGCGCTCTGGCATGTGGCGATTGGCAAGCTCGACAAGCTCCCTGGTCGAGATCCATTCGCCTTTGCGGGCTGATAGCCGGCCTTGGAGAAGGCCAGAGAGTGGCTGATGTTGCGCTTGAGCTTGACCGCGCACGGGGTGGTATAGGCCGCGCCTCCCGTGGTCTCGACGCGGGCGCCTTGGGGAGTCGAGTCGACGGCGATCTCTTGGGTCGTGCCGCGGGTGATCGTGGCGCATCCCGGGAGGATGGCGCCGAGGGTGAGAGCGATGAGGATTGATGGTTTCGCGTTCATTGATCGTGCTCCGTTGGTTGAATGCCTGCCTTGACTTGCCCTGCCGCGCCTCGCTGGGCTGCGCCGTGCCATTCCTGCCTGGCCTAGTCTTGTCTGGCCTGGACTCGCCTAGCCACGCCTGCCGTGATTGCCTGGCCTCGCGATGCCTTGCCGAGCCGGTCCGTGCCAAGCCTCGCCACGCCTCGCCTGCCTCGCCTCGCCATGCCTCGCCTCGCCATGCCACACCTGCCTTGCCTTGCCCAGCCTCGCCCCGCCTCGCCCGGCCAAGCCACGCCTCGCCTGCCTCGCCACGCCGAGCCTGGCCGGGCCTGCCGCGCTCCGCCGCGCCGTGGTGGCTAGTGCATAGCCTTAAGTGCGTCGGCGAACATCATCGTTGCCTTGCTCATTTGCGCGATCATTGCCGATTGATCCGCGCGCCCGGTCTGTTCGGCTGCGGTATACAGGTCGTCAAGGGCTTTGCGTGCCGCATCGAATCGAAGCGTTGTCGCGTGCAATGCGCGCTCGAATTCGTCCGGGTGGCTGACCAGTACCGATGCAACCTGATAATGCCCATCGCGGCTTTCGGGCTGATCCGGGTCCGCATCGGCCATCGGCTCGAAGTGGATTTTCGGCACATGGATCAGTCGCTCCGGTTGATCGTTGCGAATGATCGTGACGCGGCGGATGTAATTCCGACCCTGGATAAGCCGGTATTCCTCGCCGGCCTTTTTGTTGTCCCACTCAAAAGCCGCGTGCGCGGGGCTGGTCTTCGGTCGCGCCGCATCGACAAGCGCGCGGGCCTCTACCTTGCCGTTCTGGTCATAGAGCTGCTGCGCAACCTTCTGAACCCCGGAAATGATGCTGTCGTCTGCCATATCGTTACCTGTTGGTTTTGGTTGAAATGCCTGCCTTGCCTCGCCAGCCCTAGCCGCGTCGTGCGATACCCCGTCGTGCCTGCCTTGCCGCGCCATGCCTCGCCTGGCCAGACCTCGCCATGCCTTGCCACGCCTGCCTCGCCGCGCCATGCCTCGCCGTGCCATGCCGCGCCTCGCCTGCCGTGATTGCCTCGCCGCGCCTTGCCGTGCCATGCCTGCCTTGATTGCCTCGCCGAGCCGCGCCTTGCCTCGCCATGCCACACCTGCCTTGCCTTGCCCAGCCTCGCCGTGCCTTGCCGAGCCGCGCCATGCCATGCCATACCTGCCTAGCGCCATCCTTGGCGCGCGATTGCCTAGTCCATCGCGATCTCAAACGTCCCGAACCCGAGCCCATTCGACGACTTGCTGAACGGGCGACCCTCACCGATACCGACTTGCATTCCGGCGCGATTGACGAGGTTCACCACGTCGGTCGAGGTGAATTGATCGGTGTCGAAACGAATGACGACGTTCAATGCCCATTTGCGCCACATCGGACGAATGCGGATGTCCGCGACGTTGGTTGCATTGCGGACAGCCATTTCCAGCCGCTCTGGCTCTGGCGCGTCCAGCTTGATTAGGGGGGATCCGTCGACCACATCGAAGCCGTCGGCCTCGACGAAGATACTCATCTTGGCGTGGGTCATCTTGAATCCGACCATTCGGCACACGTCGATACAGGCATTCCGTAAAGCTGCAGCGGGCACCCCGATCCATCCGCCCTCGGCGTCAATGTGCATCGCCTGACGGAAGTCGTCGTCGAAGTCGCGAGCCTTACGGTTAGCGCCTTTCTTTGCGGTCGATCCAGCTTCCATTTTGGCCTTCATCGCCTGCATTGACTTTGCACTGAATCTCGCTTGACAAAGCGGAGCGGTGCCGACGAGTCGTAACGCAAGGTGCTCGAATTTCGGCGGCTTGATTGCGATGATTTCGGATGCTGCTTTCGTTGCCATTGCACTAGTCCTATTGATTCCGGTCATTGGTGCGGCTGACCGGATGCCGCTTGATGCCTGCCTTGCCATGCCCAGCCTGCCCCTGCCACGACGTGCCCCGCTATGCCTGCCCCGCCAAGCCAGACCGCGCCATGCCGCGCCTGTCCGTGCCTTGCCGTGCCATGCCTACGTTCCCTGCGGTATCGCCTTTCGTCTTGCTTGAAAGCACTATAGTGCTAGGCGTAGACAAAGGCAAGCACTTTTGTGCTAGGCATGGACAAAAA
This sequence comes from Gammaproteobacteria bacterium, assembly GCA_009929855.1. Lineage (GTDB taxonomy): Bacteria > Pseudomonadota > Gammaproteobacteria > Chromatiales > Chromatiaceae > Thiocapsa. The sequence goes on along the minus strand of RZZN01000058.1, from coordinate 20,648 downwards.
ATTTAACCGGCTTTGGCGTAACGGGATTCAGCGTCGGCGACGCGCGAGACCTGATCTTGTCCGTCGGGCGGGAGCTTTGCAAAGGATCTGACGAGCCCATCCATCGCGCGCATACGTGCGGGGTCTAAGTCGTCGGAGTCGACCAGCAGCGTCCATGGCGGCACGTCGAAGGCGTCGGCAAGCTGCGAAAGAGTGTCCAGGGTTGGGCTTTTATCTTCCGGTCGCTCAACGCTGGATATTGTCGTCTGAGCAACGCCTGACTTTGCGGCAAGCTCGGTCTGAGCCCACCCGCGCAAGGCGCGCAGTCGCTTGACGTTTGTCGCTACCGTCTTTCGCGTGGTCGTGTCCATGTCCAGATGATGGCCCGAACGACTAGCGTTAGGGCTTTGCACTGGTAGCACTTTAGTGCTAGGCTTTAGGCCATGGACATATGCGCGCACATCGAATCCCTCCGCGAGCGGCTACAAGCGTCGAACATGACGCGTGATCAGGTCGCGGCCGCTACAAATGGCGCTCTGTCAGCGTCGTGGGTCTCCAAGTTTGCAAGCGGGAAAATGCGCAACCCGCGCATTGATTCGCTTTTGGCCTTAGAGCGCGCGATCGAATCGCAGCCGCAGAAGGCCGCCTAAATGCCCTCCCGCCTCTCCACATCCCGTGCACCGTGCTGTTGGTTAGCAATAGGCGGGCGGGCACCCTTCAATGCCGACGTGAATCCCATCAACAGCGCACAGAGCGCGGGGCGGGGTCCGCATCCACGTCGGCGCCCTTTCGGACCATCTTGCGCACGTCCGCAACATGGTCTGCCGAGTTGTCCTCCTCGCCGGCATCCCCCGCCGGCTTGCCCGGTCGCAAGGCCGGGCTTTTCTATTTTTGCTGCGGTCCAGCCCCAGCGGGCGGTGGGTCAAAACACCCGCAGCGGGGGCGGGCGGAACCTCTTGTGTCGCTCCGGTGACGCTCTCCATTCGCCCGTGACCCTGCGCTTATTGATCCGATAGAGGTGGTCGATGCACGACAAACGATCCGCAACGGTGTCGGCTCGCGTCTCTCCCGAGCTCGAGTTGGCGTCGCGCACGCTGGCGAGTGCAGACGGGCGGACCCTGAGCGATCTCATCGAACACCTCTTGAGCGATTACGTGGCGGCAAAGCGCCGGGCTTACCTCGAGCTTAGGAGTGTCTTCGGGGATGGGTAAGATTTACCGGGTAATCACGGAGGGTGACGATGGCCTGGGGCTACTTCAGCGAAGGACGTCGCATCGGCGGAGTGAAGGTGCTGTTGCAAACCGCGTGGGGCTCCAACGGCTACGAGGTGCGCTACGACGTGGCCTGTTCGGTCTGCGGGGCGCATCACGAGATGACCCACAAGTACATCTTGAGCCGGGCCGCAAAGGACGTGCGCGGCTGCGTGACCTGCCGATCCGCCGAAGCCACCGAGCGGATGCGGGCCGAACGGCGGCTGGCGGAGCAGCGCAACGTGCCGAAAGGGGCGATCCAGGCGGGGCCGCATCTGTGGTGGACGCTGGGTCCGCTCGGTCCGCGGTGGGGCTACGGGCACGGGACGAATCAGACGATCGGACAAGGGGCAAGCGAGGCGCCGATATGAACGAGCAACTGCCAGACGACATCTGCCGGTGCCGCGACGACGACTGCCCGGACTCGCGCCGATGCCTGCGGTGGATTCAGCGGGACCGGGGTTCGTCGCGGCTTGTATCGGCCGACAGCCTGTTTCCGTTCGAGACGGTCTCCGTCGTGACGGGGCAATGCCCGGCGCTGATCGAGGCGCCGACATGAGCGACTACGAAACCCTCGTGACCCGTATGACGATCGTGCCGGCCGGCGAGCCGCTCTTTCACGAGCGGGGGTGGACGATCGAGATCGAGGACGAATCCGGCGGGGAATTCCTGATCGTGCGCTCGCACTCCGACACGCCGACGGAGATCCGCATCGATGCGGACGAGTGGCCGGCGCTGCGCGCGGCAATCGACGCAATGGCGGCGAGGTGTCGGGGATGAGCGACTGCCGCTGCGAATCCTGCCGTCCGCACGATCCGGCGCCGACGTACACGCGGGCGTAATGTGTTGTGACTCGACCGACGAGCGCAGCGTCCGATCCGATGGGCTCTCCCGTCGGTGATCGAGCGGCACCCGGAGCCGTCTGCGCGGCCGGGGATTTTTCGGAGATCGCGCGATGCTTGAAATAACGCCCGTCAATCTGGAGCAGGCAAACGCCTTCGTTGCGGCTTTGCATCGGCACCATAGGCCGGTACCGGGCGCCAAGTTCAGCGTGGCCGTATCGGACGATCAAGGCGTTGTAAGGGGCGTTGCGATCGCGGGCACTCCGTCTGCTCGGATGCTCGATAACGGGTGGACGCTTGAGGTGAAGAGGGTTTGCACGGACGGCGCCCGGAATGCCTGCTCGATGCTCTACGGGGCCGCGTGGAAAGCCGTAAGGGCAATGGGATACCGGAGGCTTATCACGTACACCTTACCCGATGAGGGCGGCGCAAGCCTTCGCGCAACCGGGTGGGTTCCGACATACGGGCTCGGTGGCGGAACATGGAAAAGCGGAAAGCGAGGGGCTATCGAAAACAACGAAAACCCACATACCGACTTCAAGGAAAAGGTCAGATGGGAGGCGAGCATACCGACGCCCGAGTACCCTCGACCGCAAATCCAAGCCGCGGAGATCCGTCATGGGCAATGCGGCTTTGACTTCTAGGTCGATGGAATTGACCAGTTACACCGTCTCCGACGAAGACGAGCGGGCTTGGTGCATCGTGTGCGGCGCCGAGTTCTGCCCCAACGGACGATATGCCGATTCGGACGACCAGGCCGAGATGTGCGAAGGCTGCGAGTCGGTATCGGCGTCGCGTAAGGCGTTGAGGTACAATATAGAAACGCCGAAGCCGGGTGTTAGCGCACCCGGCTCCGACTTCACCCAGTCGACTGTGAAGGAGTCAACGAAGATGCACGCCTATTCTGGCACGCGCTCGCGTGCTTTTCACTCCCGCTTATCCGGGGGTGCCGCATGATCCAGTTTCGCGATTACCAAGAGACCGCCATCGACGCGGCTCGATCCCTCATCGGCCGCGGCACGAAGCGCATCATGATCAACGCTCCGACCGGTGCGGGCAAGACCGTCATCGCGGCAGGCATCGTGCAACGCGCCGTTTCAAAAGGCAAAACAGTCCTCTTTCTTGCGCATCGCCGCGAGCTGATCGATCAAACCGTCAACAAACTAGTTGATGCCGGGGTTCTCAACTTCGGCGTCGTCATGGCCGGCAACCGACTCAACAACGCATCCGCGCCGGTTCAGGTGGCAAGCATTCAGACGCTGATTCGGCGTGAACTGCCGCCTGCCGACCTCGTGATTATCGACGAAGCGCATCGCAGTGCATCGAGAAGCTACATCTCCATGCTCGCGAACTACCCGCGCGCGGTCGTGCTCGGGCTATCGGCGACTCCGGAACGGCTGGACGGGAAGGGGCTCGACGACATCTTCAGCGACATGATCGTCGTGGAGACGGTCCCGAATCTGATCGAGCGCGGATATCTGATCAAGCCGGATTGCTACGCAGGTCCGACGGCGGACCTTACGGGCGTTCGCATCAAGCGCGGCGACTATGACGAGCAGCAGCTCGCAGAAGCGATGGATAAACCGAAGTTGGTCGGGGATATCGTCGCGACATGGACTCGGCTCGCGAAGGGTCGCCAGACGGTGGCGTTTGCTTCGAGCGTTGCGCACGCTGACCACATCGCCGCGGAGTTTCGCGCCGCGGGCGTCTCGGCGGCGATGGTTTCCGGGGAGACGAAGAAAACCGAGCGCGAGGCTGTGATTGCCGACTGGAAGGCGGGGCATATCCAGGTCGTCGCGAACGCCATGATTTTTACCGAGGGGTTCGATTACCCGGAGCTCGAGGCGTGCATCTTGGCGCGACCGACCAAGAGCGTATCGCTCTTTTTGCAATGCGTCGGGCGAATCATGCGCCCCGCGCAGGGAAAGGCTGACGCGATGGTCTTGGATCACGCAGGGTGCTGTCAGATGCACGGGCCACCGCACATCGACCGCGCGTGGGCGCTGGAAGGTATGGCGGCGAAGCGCAAAAAGGACAAGGACGACGGCGCCGATCTGCGTGAGTGCGAGACCTGTTCGATGCTCTACGCGCCGGCTCCGAAGCTATGGCTCGCCGAAACGCAGCCGAGATTGCGAGACGCATTTACCGGCAGCGCAAGCGAGATCCTTCGCGGAGCAACGAAGCGCCGAGCGATGGACGCTTGCCCGGGGTGCGGATCGGCCGACTGCATCGTTTGCGGGTCGACATTCCACCCCAAGACCGCTCAACGCGATATCGACGGGATCGCACGGGAGTCGTTCACGTTTTGCCCGCAGTGCATGGCGCACTACGTGGACGAGACGCCACACATGATCACCGATCCCACAGAGACGGCAATCCCGGAATGCACCGACGAAGACCTCGTTCGCATCGGCGACGAGGCGCCGATCAATGTGGTCGTTCTCAACGAGTACAAGCGACTGATCAACGAGGCGCGCAAAGCGGGGCGCAAGCGCGGGTGGGCGTATTGGCGGCTGCGCGAGCGGTATGACGAAGATGTTCTTCGCGCCGCTCTTCCGCGGCACACGGGTGGATGGTGGAAAGGTCAGGCATGAACGATATGGAAAAGATCCGGGAAGCACTGTCGTTCATTCCGGCCGATGATCGGGACGTGTGGGTGAAGATGGCGATGGCGGTGAAGTGCGAACTCGGAGAAGCCGGTTTCGACGTCTGGGATCAGTGGGGGCGACAAGACGAGTCATACAAGGAAACATCGGCGCGCGAGGTTTGGAAAAGCGCGAAGCCGAACGGGGGCATTACGGGAGGATCGTTGTTTTTCGCCGCAAAGCAATATGGATGGGAAGGCGAAGCGCCCGTAAATACGTCGCTGACGCAAGAGCAGCGCAAGGCGCGACAAGACGAACTTAAACGGCAAGCCGCCGAGATTGCGGAGCGGCACCGTCAGGCCGCGCTTCGAGCGCAGCGGATCTATGACGACATCGACAGCAACGGGGCGCCGGAATCTGCTTCGTATCTACTGCGCAAGGGCATCAAGCCGCCCGATGGCGTTAAGTACGTCGCGGGGCTGACATCGAGGGCGTTCGGGTTTGCGAGCGAAACCGAGTGGACGTTCCGCGGGTTGATCGTGCCCATGATCAACGCGAAGAAGGAGATTCGCTCGCTTCAATTGATCCCTGACAAGCCGGAATCGAAGAAGCTATTCCTGACCGGGGGGCAGACATCCGGGTGTTTCCATGTGCTCGGGATGGTGCGCGGATCTCCGCGGGTGTTGATCGCCGAAGGTCTGGCGACGGCGCAGAGTTTGCGCGAGGCGACCGGGTTGACGGTCGTGGTGGCGTTCTCCGCTGGCAACCTCCCGGCTGTTGCGGAGATTATCCGCGGCAGTGCTCCGACAACAGACATCATCGTCTGTGCAGATGACGACGAGGCCGGGCGCAAGGCCGCGCGTACCGCGGAGGCTTCATCCGCGGCTCGGGTCGTGTTGCCGGTCGACGGGTTCAAGGACTTCAACGATCTGCATGTCGCGAAGGGGATTGATGCCGTCAAGGCCGCGGTTCTCGGCGAGGATCCGAAAGAAGACGAAGAAGACGACATCGATTGGCGTGCCGGACTGATCGTCAAGCACAAGGACGACGGCACCGAAGTGACGGCGTGCCGAGTTCACAACCTGATCTTGATCCTATCGAAATCAAAGGAGTTTCGCGGGAGGGTGCGATTCAACCTGTTTTCCGAACAGGTCGCGGTCGATGGCGAAGACCTCGACGACGTTGGCCCGATCAAGATCAAGGCGCGACTGGAAAAGGCGTGGATCAAGGAAAAGGTGCCGACCGGGGATGTGTCGGAGGCACTTGCCGTGGTGGCGAGACAGTCCGAGTTTCATCCGATACGCGACTGGCTGTCGTCGCTGACGTGGGACGGGATACCGCGCGTCGAATCGTTCTGTCCTGATCATCTGTGGACGGCCAACGACGAATATCACTCGGCGGTATCGCGTGCGCTGTTCGTCTCTGCGGTATTGCGGGTCTTCAGGCCCGGTTGCAAGGTCGACACGACGACAATCCTCGAAGGTGCGCAAGGATACGGAAAGTCGAATTTATGGGCGACGCTGTTCGATCCTTGGTACGCCGAAGTTGTCGACTCACTCAACAACAAGGACTTCTTCAGCGGGCTGCGCGGAGTGTGGTGCGCGGACTTCGGCGAGCTTGATCAGTTCAGTAGGGCGGAGGCGACGCGCATCAAGCAGGTGCTCACGATGCGCGTGGACAACTACCGCAATCACTACGGGCGCAGCCATGCGAGGCACCCGAGACAGTGCATCTTCGTCGGCGGCACGAACTCCGACTCGTGGCAGACCGACGCCACAGGCGGGCGCCGATTCCTTCCGGTGCGCGTGGCGAATCCGATCGACATCGACAAAGTTGCCGCGGTGCGCGAACAACTGTTTGCGGAAGCGGTTTGGATCGTACAGGCCGGGCCGGGAGCGTGGTGGAAGATCCCGAACGCCGAAGAGCACCAGGATAGAAGCTACATCGGGGATCCGTGGGAGGAGCCGATCCTCGAGCACCTTGCGCAATGCGCGGCTCCGGGCGGCCCCGGGTCAACGACCATTTTTGACGTGCTTTACGACGTTCTGAGGATCGACAAAGGAAAGCAGACGCGCGCGGACCAGATGAGAGCGTCATCGGTCATCAAGCGCGCGGGATGGGAGCGCAAGAGACACGGCAGAGGTTGGGCGTACAAGCCGAAAGGCGGCTGAATCCTCCCAACCTCCCAACCTCTCCCAACCTGGTACAACCTTTTATCCCAACCTCTTTTCAGGAAAATCAATGGCTTGCCCAACCTCCCAACCTAAAACGCGATTCTCATACTTTCTCGAAAATATTCTCGGAAACCTGATGTGTGAGACATCACTTACCCGAGAAGTCAGTAGAAATATTCTATTTTTGGTTGGGAAGGTTGGGAAGGTTGGGATAAGCATTGATTGCAAAGGGAAAAAACAGGTCCAACCTCCCTCCCAACCTCTAAAAACTCCCAACCTCGGCGGATGATATGGACGAACACAATCACCAGCGCCTTATCGTCGCCTGGTTTCGCAGCCGCTACCCGGACCTTGATCTGCTGTTTTTCGCAATCCCAAACGGCGGCAAGCGCGACCCCGCGACGGCGCGTCGATTGAAAGACGAGGGCGTTCTTCCCGGTGTTCCCGACCTACTTCTCGCAATTCCGAGCGGCGGGTATTCCGGGCTGTTCATCGAGGCGAAGACGCGCACGGGCTCGGCGAGCAAGGCGCAAAAAGAAGTCTGCGCGGCGCTGGCTGGGCAGGGCTACTCGGTCGTGGTCGCGAAGGGGTATGAATCCATGAAGGCTGCGATCACCGAATACCTAGATCGTCCGGCAACAACGAAAATACCGAAGGAGTCGATTTAATGGCAGGCGTCAACAAGGTCATCATCGTGGGCAACCTGGGCCAAGATCCCGAGATCAAATACACCTCGGGCGGCGATGCGGTTGCGAATTTCAGCGTTGCGACAAGCGAGTCGTGGAAGGACAAGGCCGGCAATAAGCAAGAGCGCACCGAATGGCATCGCTGCGTGGCGTGGCGAAAGCTCGCCGAGATTATTCAGCAGTACGTGCGCAAGGGGTCGAAAATCTACATCGAAGGCAAACTGCAGACGCGCAAATGGCAGGGCTCGGACGGCCAAGACCGCTACACGACCGAGATCGTTGTCGATCAGATGCAGATGCTCGACGGCAAGTCGGGCGGGCAATCGCAGCAATCCGCGCCACGCCAACAACAGCCCGGGCGCATGGATGCCCAAAACCGCGCGTCGATGGCGGCTCAAGCGCCGAGCGATTTCGATTCGGACATCCCGTTTATGTCCCATCACCGCGGCATGGAATACCTCGCATGACGAAATCAGGCGCGAAATACCGTCGACCGATCCAGCACGCAGACGGACACGTCGATGTCTATGCGGTGCTCGAAGCCTTCGCCGTGAGTTGTCCGGCGCGGGCTCACGCGATCAAGAAGCTGCTCTGCGCAGGACTGCGCGGCAAGGCAGGCGAGATGCAGGATCTGACCGAGGCGCGCGATGCCTTGGATCGGGCGATCGAGCTGCAGTGCGGACGCAAGCCGGTTGCGGAGCCTCCGTCCTTGCCGAACCTGCAGCCGGTGATCGATTGGCTCGAGCGCGGATGCGATCCGAAAGAGGCGGCAAAGGAGCTGCGGTTTTATCAGGCGAGGGCTCGGCGATGATCGTATGGGCCTATTTCGACGAGGCCGGCCGCGTCCTGGCCGACTCGACGTTTGCGGACGATGCCGAAGCGTGGCGGATCGCGTTGGGATGGCCGACAGGCGGCGAGGTCATGGAAGCCAAGGCGCGCGGGTGCCGCGTGGTGCGGGTGATGGTCGAGGAGGTGAGCGATGACGCGGGATGAGGCCAAACGACAAGCATGGCTCGACTGGCATACCGGCATGAAGCTCGACGATATGCCGCCCGGAAACCCGCTTTGGGATATCGCGTTCGACGCAGGTTGGTCCGCACGCGAAGCCGAGCACGCCGCGGAAGACGAGCGCGAGATCGCGCGGCTGATCGATGAGGAGCTGCTGTGAACGACCCGACTTGTCCCTTCTGCGGCGGCAACGACCGCGATGCGCCGTGCGAGATTGAGCGGCGCTATCTCGAGATGATTCAGCCATACGTGCGGCTCAAGGCGGATATCCACGCCAAGTCCGCGGCGATGGCGATGTTCCCCGACGGGCATGTCGAGTATCTGCTGACCGGCGACGCCAAAGCCGCGGTCGAGAAAATCGACGGGATCCTCGAGGTGATCGCGAGGGAGATGACGCGCAAAGCCCGGCTCACGCCGCTCACCCCGGAGCAGTACGAGGAAAACCTACTGCAGCATGGGGTGGTGTGGTGAGTGATTACGCCTATCGCTGCGAGCATTGCCTACACGGCTGGCAGCGCTGCCCGATTCACCCCGATCGGTGGCCGAATGCGACGCCTGCGACGTGTGCGTCGTTCGTGCGCGAGCCGGGCACCGACGACGATCTCGGGGAGCAAGCGTAACGTGGGCGGAAACGATGCTAGAAACGCGCGACAGGTCATGGGTAGTGCGACCCTACAGGGTCGGGGTTCGGATGGCTTGGAGGGCTTAAAATGGGCATGACATCGCGCGCGAAGGGGAAGGTCGGTGAGCGGGCCGTAGCGAACATCCTCCGCGATCACCTCGGCGTAGAGGTTCATCGAAACTGGCTGGGCCAATCGGCGCAAGGCGGCTCGGATCTCGCGGGTCTCGACGATTGGTCGATCGAGGTGAAATTCTGCACTCGCATCGACACCGCGGACTGGTGGCGGCAAGCCCAAGAACAGGCTGCAGCCGAAAACCGGGCGCCCGTGCTGATCTGGCGACAGACCGGGGCCGGGCGCGGACTGCCTGATGAGTGGAAGTGGCAAGCCCGTGTCGCGCCCGAGTCGATCGGGATCGATGCGCGCGGTCATCTCGACATGCCGCTGATGACTTGGATAGACATCGTGCGCGAGCGAATCACAGGGGAGATTGCGGCGTGAATCAACCTGACTACATGGCCACAATTGGCAAAATCGCCCAAGTCGCACGATGCCTCGTCGGCGGTCGCGACATCAATGGGTTTCATGTCGCTCAACCTGGCATCGAGGATATCGGCAGACTGCTCGGGCAACTGCGCGAATTGCTGGACCTCTACGACGAACAGATGCGCGAGGCGAGCGAAAAGTGAGCGAGCGGCACGGCTGTTGGCGCGACACGCCATTGCGTCACCCGTGGAAGCCGGAAATCTGCGACACGGCCTGCGGGTACGACGAGCGCATGACACACCCCAAGTGCGCCGGCTGCCACCGACAACGCGAGGAGTCACCGCTGGATCAGCTTCGCGCACTCGACGCGCGACACACCGAAGACGGACTGATGAAGGAGCCGACGAAGGAGCCGAAATCATGACGCGAGAAGAAGTGCTGTCACACATCATGCAGCGTGCCGGCATCTGGACAACGCACGACCTGGCCGACGAGATCGGGTGCAAGGAGTATCGGGTCCGAGCGGTGGTCGCGTGGCTGTGCATCGGCGGGCATGTGCGGATCGCCGATACCGTGACGCGTCGGGATGTAAGCGGAAGGCCCTACCAGGCCCAGGCTTACGCCTGGACCGGTAGAACGGCGCCGGTGTCGCGGGTGGTGCGGGATCGGGAACGGAGGCGGGAGAATTGGGCGCCGAGGCCCGCAACGGCGCAAGAGTGGCTGTCGCGGGCGTGGGTTTAAGGTTTGTCGGCTTGGCGCCTCGCATCCATCCCCATGACCCGCTCCCGGTCCTCGGGGCGGATCCACAACGAGATGCGGACGAGGCCGGCGTCTTTGCCGATCTTGTCGAAAGCTGGCCGAATCGGTAGGGTTTGGGCATGAGCGAAGACGCGGACAACTGGGCGCATGGGCTGACCGAGCGTCAACGGCGCTTCTGCGAGGCTTACTCGTCCAACGGCGGGAATGCGCTCGATGCGGCTCGCAAGGCCGGCTACAAGAAGCCGCACCCGCAAGGCGTCGAGAACATGCAAAAGCCTACAATCAAGGCTGCACTCGACAAACTTCGTGCCCAAACTACGAACGCAGCCATCGCGACCCGCGAAGAGCGTCAAGCATTCTGGTCTCAGGTGCTGCGCGATGCCGAGATCGACATGAAGGATCGGCTCAAAGCCTCGGAGCTTCTCGGCAAGGCCCAGACCGACTTCATCAACAAGACCGAAGTCACCGGCGCCAACGGCGGCCCGGTCGTCTCCGAGGTGAGGATCCGGTTTGTCGGATAAGGTCGTCGAAGTCGATGCCGACTTTCCTGCGAAGCTCAAGCCGATCTTCGAGCCCGCCCGCTACAAAGTCATGCACGGAGGCCGGGGCGGGGGAAAGTCCTGGGCGGTTGCTCGGGCGCTGCTGATCCTCGCCACGCAAAAGCCTCTGCGCATCCTCTGCGCTCGCGAGGTGCAGAAATCCATCAAAGAGTCGGTGCACTCCCTGCTCTCCGACCAGCTGGGGGCGCTGCAGCTCGGCGGGTTCTACCGCGTTCTCGACACCGAGATCCGCGGCTCCAACGGCAGCCGCTTCATCTTCGCCGGTCTCGCCTCGCACACGACAGAGTCGATCAAATCATACGAGGGTGTTGACATCTGCTGGATCGAGGAGGCGCAAAGCGTCTCCAAGAGATCCTTCGATATCCTCACCCCGACGATTCGCAAGCCCGAATCCGAAATCTGGCTCACCATGAACCCGCACATGCTCTCGGGCGAGGCGTATCAGCGCTTCGTGATCTCGCCGCCGACGGGGGCATGGGTGTGCCAGATCAATTACAGCGACAACCCGTGGTTCCCGGCTGTGCTCGATGTCGAGCGCATGGACTGCCGGCGCACCCGGCCGAAGGAGGAATACGAGAACATCTGGGAGGGCGAGCCGCTTAGAACGGCCGAGGGCGCCTACTACGCCTCGCAGATCACCGCGATTCGCTCGCAAGGCCGCATTCGCGAGGTCCCGTATCAAGCCGGCATCCCCGTAAATACGTTTTGGGATCTCGGCTACAACGACACGACGGCGATCTGGTTCCACCAGCGCGTCACGATGGAAGACCGATTCATCCTCGCCTACGAGGACAGCGGCGAATCCCTCGAGCACTACGCGCGCTACCTCCAAGAGCGCGGGTTCGCCTACGACACCCACTATCTCCCGCACGATGCCGAGAACAAGTCGCTTCAGACCGGGCGCAGTGTCTTGGAGATCCTTGAGTCCTTGTTGCCCGGTCATCGCTTCGAGGTCGTCCCACGTGTCGAGAACGTGCTCAGCGGCATTCAGGACACGCGCCTGAAGCTTTCCGGCGCCGTCTACTTCGATGCCGTGAATTGTCATGCCGGGATCGAGGCCCTTGAGCGCTACCGAAAGGAATGGGACGAGAAGCTGCAGGTGTTCAAGGATCGGCCGCTTCACGATGCCGCATCAAATTACTCTGACGCGATCAGGCAATGGGGGCAGGGGTATATGCCGTCGGCGATGACGAAGAGCCGGAATAAGAGCGGGCGTCGCTCTTGGCGCTCATCCTAAAGCTGGCCTAACCCCTAACCTCACCCCTCAATCCAATCAACATGGACACCTGCGCATGATCCTCCTCGGCGGCGAAACAGCATGGCGCGTGCGACGAGTCGGCCAGATGGTGCTCAGCTATCAATGGCTCGACGGCAAGCCGGCGATGTTCGTCTACCCGGAGAATCGACCCGAGGGCTACGGCGCGCTGTGCATTCCGCTCGAGTCGGCTCATCTGTGGGCTAAGGCCGACGGCTATCCGAACCTCGAACACGCCATCCCGACCGCGATGAAAGCCGCCCCGACGATGGGCGTCGGCGTCTCCAAGCCCGGCATTCACATGATCGTGGATGCGGTCATCGAGGGCATTCCCGACCTGCTGCGCATGCCTCCGGAGCCGCAGCGGCAGCCGAAGGCGTCTCCGGTGCTCGGTGAGCTCGCCATCAAGGAGGGCGGGCGGACGATCTCGGAGCGGGAGATTACGGCGGATGAGGCGACGGCGTGAGAGACGACGGCATCACCGAATCCCGCGCCACGCGCGAGCCGATCGACGAAGCGGCTCCCGAGCCGCTGGCGAAGGCCAAGCATCCGCTCGACAAGCCCAAGGCCCGCAAGATCCTGACAAAGCTGCGCGAGTGGTGGGATCAGGAATGGGACCGCCAGGCCCACAACCGCTATCAGATGGCGATGGACGAGGACTACTACGACGGGCTCCAATGGTCCGAAGAAGACGCCCTGGTCCTGATGGAGCGAGGCCAGGCCCCGTGCGTCTACAACGAGATCAAGCCGGCGATCGACTGGATGCTCGGCACCGAGCGACGCACCCGCATCGACTACAAGGTGCTCCCGCGGCGCAAAGAGGGCAGCAAGGACGCCGAGGTCAAGACGCAGGTCATGAAGTACCTGAGCGACGTCAACCACACGCCGATGCACCGCTCCAAAGCCTTCGAGCAGTCCATCAAGGCCGGGCTCGGCTGGATCGAGGTCGGGGTGAAGGGCGACGACACCGACGAGCCGATCTACTCGCGAGCCCAGTCGTGGCGTCAGATGCTCTACGACTCCAACAGCACCGAGCTGGACCTGTCCGACGCGCGCTACTGCTTTCGCTGGCGCTACGTGGACCTGGACATCGCGGAAGCCTACTTCCCAGACCGCAAGGCGGTGCTTCGTCGCTCGGTCATCGACGGCAGCGACACCGGACGCGACGACGACGAGGACATCTGGTACATGGGCGCCCGCGTCACCGAGCCCGGCCGCGACTTCTCCTCCCCGGGCAAGTACCGCCCCTACGATGGCGCAGCCTTCACGCTGACCAAGCGCGAGCGCGTCAAGCTGATCGAGGCGTGGTATCGCGAGCCCCGGCGTGTGCAGGTGCAAAGCGGCGAGGGCGACGGCTCGGTGCATGACCGGGCAGAGCTCGAAGTCCGTGTCGCCATCTACTGCGAGGCCGGGCTGTTGTGGGAAGGCCCGAGCCCCTACACCCACAACCGCTTCCCCTTCGTGCCGATCTGGGCCTATCGACGGAGCCGCGACAACGCCCCTTACGGTGCGGTGCGGCAGACCCGCGACCCGCAGGACGGGGTAAATAAACGCGCGTCCAAAGCGATCTGGATCCTCTCGACGAACCAGATCGAGATGGAGGAGGGCGCGGTCGACGACATCGACGAGTTGCGCGAGGAGGCGAGCCGGCCCGATGCCGTCATCGTGCGCAAGCGCGGCAAGGAGATGACGATCCATCGGGATAACGCGCTCGCCGATCAACACATCAAACTGATGGAGAACGACCGGATGATGATCCGGTTGTCCTCCGGCGTGACCGACGAGAACCTCGGGCGCCAGACCAACGCGCATTCGGGAAAGGCCATCATTGCCCGCCAAGAGCAGGGCAGCGTCGTCACGACCGAGCTGTTCGATAACCTGCGCTACGCGATCCAGATGGCCGGCGAGATCGAGCTCTCCCTCGTGGAGCAGTACTACACCGACGAGCGGGTCATCCGCCTGGTCGGGGACCGCGGGCAGGCGAGCTTCGTGGAGATCAACGCCCAAGACCCGCAGACCGGCGAGACGCTCAACGACATCACGGCCATGAAGGCCGATTTCGTCGTCAGCCAGCAGGACTACCGCGACTCGCTTCGCATCGCGATGTTCGAGAGCCTGTTCGATATCACCGGGCGACTCGCCCAGATGGCCCCGGAGATCGCGTTCAAGCTCTTGGACCTGGTCGTGGAGATGGCCGACATCCCCAACCGTGACGAGATCGTCTCGCGGATTCGCCAGCTCAACGGCATGCGCGACCCCGAGTCCGAGCCGACACCCGAAGAACAGGCGCAGATGCAGCAGCAGGCGCAGATGGAGGCGATCCAGCAGGAGATGGCGATGGCCGGCGCTCAGGCGCAACTCGCCGAGCAGCAAGGTAAGGCCGAGAAGGTCGCCGCCGATGCGGTCGCGGCCAAGCTCGGTGCCATGAAGACGGCGATCGACTCGGCGCAACTGATCGCAGCATCCCCGGGCGCGGCACCGATGGCCGATGACCTGATGGCCGGGGCCGGCTACCAACCGGAGGTGTAGCGTGGCAAAAATGCTTGACTGGGAAGAAATACAGGAAAGGGAAGAATACAAAAAGCTCTCGCTCGAAGATCGCGCAAAAATACGCCGGAAATGGTTTCAGATGCAGAGAGGAGAGGGGTCGCAGCCCTCTTTTATGGCTCGCGTCATCAATGCGTACAAGCAAGATGTCGCGCCGACAGAGGCTGTGGTCGGGCTTGCGAAGCGTGCGCTCTTCCCGAAGGCGTGGCCTGACGGAACTCCTTACTCTCAGGGTGATTATGCGCGGGCCGATGCTTCTGCTCGGTCCGAGAAGCTGAGCGCATTCAGCTCGCCTGTGCCGCTGACGCGAAACGATATTATTGCGGATGGCGTCGGCTCCGTTCTGAGCCAAGCATCCGACCCAACAAATATCGGCCTTATGTTGGCGACACGTGGAGCGTCGGCGGTCAATGCCGCGGCCGCCGGCGGCCTGTACGAAGCGGCGAATCAGTACGCAAGGGATATGCACGAATATGGCTCGTCTCGCACGCGTGATGTTGTCGGAAGCGGAATCACCGGTGCGCTGATTTCCGGCGGACTGGATAAGGTGATACCGGCAAGCTCGCAAATCGACTCGTCGATCATCGGCGTCGCGCGCCCCGCTGTAATGGAGGCCATGGAGAGTCCGGTCGGAGATCGCGTTAACCCCAACGTCGACAACGCAGCGAACGCGATAACGAACTCTCCCGGAGCCCAGCGGCTCGCCGAGATCAAAAGGGAGGCGGAAGCGAGGCTTATGGGAATTGCGCAAAACATTAACGTAGTCAAAAAGGCGCACGCAAAAAAGTAGCGGGCCGGCTAGCAACCACAGTGAGGAACCACATGAACGACGAACAGATCGAGCAGGAAATCCAAGACAAGGGTCTGACGGCACCGCGGGTGACGATGAAGGATATCGAGGATGCAATTCACTCAGAGCACTACTTCACGGCACAAGATGGCGCGTTTGCATCTGGGTCGATAACGAGTGAAGGAACTCTTGCTGCCTCGGCGTTGTCGCGCCTGACCTTCTGCGTCCTAGTCCTTTACAACGGCTACACCGTCACCGGCGAGTCGGCATGCGTCAGTGCCGAGAACTTCGACCCCGAGCTGGGCCGCAAGATCGCGCGACAGAACGCCATCGACAAGTGTTGGCCGTTGTTCGGCTTTGCGCTGGCTTGCGATATTGATTCAGGCGCGGTTGCGGAGGGCTGAGCACATGGCAGACAAAGACGAACTCGAAGGCTTGTCGGACGAGGAGCGCGCCGCGCTCGAAGACGAGGACGACGCGACCGAAGACGAGGAAGAGGAGGAGGATGACGACGAGCAGGAAGCCGATCCGCCGGCCGCCAAGGCCGACCAGGAGCCCGAGCCCGTCGCCGAATTCCAGCCGCAGTGGAAGCCGGCCCCGGTCGAGGACTTCGAGACGAAGATGGCCGAGATCGACGCTCGCAAGCGGGAGCTGCGTGCGCAGTATCGCGAAGGCGACATCGACATCGACACCTACGAGGAGCAGCGCGAGGCGGTCGACGGCGAGGCCCTGGCGTTGCGCGAGGCGCAGTTCAAGGCGCAGATCGCCGAGGAGCAGCTGGCGCAGGTGATGCAACAGCGCTGGCAGTGGGAGATCGAGCGCTTTCTCTCCCAACCGGCCAACGCGCAGTACCGGGCCGACGCCGAGAGCAGCCGCAACAGCGAGTTGGATGCCGTCGTGCGCGTGCTCGGGCAGGATCCGAAGAATGCCGAAAAGCCCATGACCTGGTTCCTCGAAGAAGCAGACCGCTGGGTCCGGGCACGCTACGGCGAGACCGAGAAGCCGGCCGAGAAGCCCAAGGCCAAGCCCAAGGCGTCGATTCCGCCCTCGCTTGCGAACCTGCCGGCCGCGGACCTGGCCGACGTCGAGGGTGATGACGAGTTCGCCAAGCTCGACCGGGTCGAGGACGGCATGGAGCTCGAGCGGATGCTCTCGAAGATGAGCGATGCCGAACAGGCAAGGTATCTGCGCGGGCACTGATGGCCATCGTCAAGGCAGACATCCGAGCCGGTGAGTCGATCAGTCTCGACGGATCCGGCTCGGCCCGCATTACCCTGATCGCCAAGTCAGGGCAGCGTGCGCGCATCGAGATCGAGGCCGATGCGTCGGTTTCGGTGCGCCTGCCCAAGACCGCGAGCATTCTCGATACGGTCCGCAACGGCATCGGTCAAAAGCTGGCCGACGCGCTATAAATCCGTCATCAGATCGCGCGCAAGAGTGCGCCTCTGGGATCATCCGAACCCATAGGAGCATTCCGCATGAAGACCATCGTCGGCGTTGGCGATCCGAAAGCGATCAAGCGCTATTCCGCATTTCTGGCCGTCGACATCGGCCGCAAGTCCTACTTCAACAAGAAGTTCATGGGCGTGGGCGCCGAGGCCCAGACCCCGATTCAGACCTTGCCGCACCTGGAGTCCGACTCCGGCGACAACATCTCTTACGACCTCGTTATGCAGCTGAAGATGCGCCCGATCCAGGGTGATGCGACGTTGCGCGGCAAGGAAGAGGACCTGAAGTTCTACACCGACTCGCTCTACATCGATCAGTTGCGCGGCGGTGTCAACACCGGCGGCAAGATGAGCCGCAAGCGCACCGTCCACGACATGCGCAAGATCGCCCGTGTGCGGCAGTCTGAATGGTGGGCTCGCTTGTTCGACGAGACGCTGTTCATGTACCTCTCCGGCGCGCGCGGCATCAACGAGGATTTCATCGAAGGGACGACCTTCACCGGGTACGCCGGCAACAGCTTCGTCGCGCCGGACTCCTACCACATCATGTACGGCGGCGACGCCACGGCGAAGGACGACCTGGACGCCGCGGACAAGCTTGATCTGACCCTGATCGACCGCGCCAAGACCCGTGCGCAGACGATCGGAGGCGGCACCTCGGGCCTGCCCTCCCTGCAGCCGTGCGAGATCGACGGCGAGCCGCATTACTGCCTGGTCATGCACCCCTGGAGCGCCTACGACCTGCGCACCAACGCCACCACCGGTCAGTGGCTCGACATTCAGAAAGCCGCGGCGGGTGCGGAGGGCCGAAACAACCCGATGTTCAAGGGCGGTCTCGGCCTCTACAACAACGTGATCCTGCACGAGCACAAGGCGGCCATCCGCTTCAGCGACTACGGCGCGAGCAACCCGGCGGTGATCAACGCCTCCCGTGCGCTGTTCATGGGACGCCAGGCCGCGGTCGCTGCCTTCGGCTCTCCGGGCACCGGGCTGCGCTTCGGCTGGCACGAGGAGATGGAGGACCGCGGCAATCAGGTCGTCATCACGACCTCGTCCATCTTCGGCGTGAAGAAAACCGCATTCACGATCGACGGCACCTCGCGCGACTTCGGCGTGATGGCGCTCGACGTCGCTTGCAAAGATCCGGGCTGATAGGAGACCCCAATGGCTACCGTTAAATCCCCCTGGGCGCTCGGCTCCAAGCCGATGCCCATCCCGAACGGCTCGGAAGTTGTCAACGTGTTGCTGGAATGCCCCGTCACGGCAGCCCAGACCGCGGCCAACGACATCTACTTCATGGGCGAGCTGCCGGAAGACTGCGCGTTCGTGGACGCCGTTCTGGCCGCGACCGATCTGGACACCGCTGGAAGTCCGGCAATCGTGTTGTCGTTCGGCGTGCTCAACGATGGCGCGACCGACATCGCCACTGCGCTTCAGGCTTCGCTGAATGTTGGCCAGGCCGGCGTTCCTGCTCGGATCACGCCGACGCTGACCACGCTCGGGCTGAAGACCGACGGGAAAACGCGCAAGAAGCTAGGCTACAAAGTCACGACCGCAGCCGGAACCGGCGCGGCGGGGACCGCGTATCTGAGTCTCTCCTATCGAGCGCTCAACCACGGCGCGTAACCAAGGGCGGGCTTCGGCCCGCTTTCTGCAATGGAGGCCAGCATGCTGATCGAGCTGACTATCAGGCGCCCGCACGGCACGCGCGTGAACGTGCTCGGGACGCCGTACCACTTCACGGCGAAAGCCGAAGGCGAGCCGCATGTCGCGGAGGTCTTCGAGCCCGCCCACATCGAGCATTTCCTCTCGATCCGCGCATTTCGCGAGATCAAGCCGCCGGCCGTCGCGCCCGTTCGCGCCGAGCAGCCTCGCAAGCCTGTCCGCTCGCCCAAGGCCGCCTGATGTCGGTGCTTGTCGACGACTGGTTCCCGCTGGTTCTGCCGAGGCTCCCCGGGTGCCCGGACGTGATTCTGCGGATTGCCGTTCGCGAGTCCGCCGTCGAATTCTGCAGGCGCACGCGACTGATGCGCGGGACCATCTCGGTCACGACGCAAGTCGGGCGCGCAGCCTACCCGATGAACGCGCCGACCGACACTGTCGTCTCGACGATCGACGAGATTTTGCGCGACGACATGACCCTGATCGCATCCTCCGAGGAGGACTTCAGGGACTCGCGCTACGACAGAGCAAGCGGCGCGCCCGAGGCGTACTACATCGCCGGAACCCGCGCGCTCGTGCTCGGGCCGATCCCCGACGCCGTCGAAACCTTGTCCGTGCGCTGCGTGCTCAAGCCGGATAGCCAGGCCGAAAGCCTGGACGATGCGCTGTGGGAGGACTGGCGAAACGCCATTGCGGCCGGCGCCTGCGCCTACGCGCGACGCAGTTACAGCGCATGGATGGACGCCGCGCTCGAGGCCGACGAGACCATGCGCTTCGAGGATGCCGTCGGGCAGGCGCAGCGCAACAACGCCACCGGGCGCACGCGCAAGCGGTTGCGCGCGACATCGCATTTCTACTGAGGCTTGACCTATGGCCGTCGCCGTCGAAGACATCATCACCCGAGCGCAGATCATTCTGCAAGACACGACCGGTACGCGCTGGCCGACTGCCGAGCTGCTGAACTGGCTCAACGACTCTTACAAGGAGATCGTTCAGGCCCGCCCCGACCTCTACCCCGTCACGACACCGACCTTTACGTGCGTAGCCGGAACACGGCAGGTCGCACCGACCGGTGCGTTGCGTATGATCGACGTGGTGAGAAACGGCGGCGGCACCAAGCGGGCCGTGCGGCTGATCGACCGTCGGATCCTGGATGACCAGCTCCCGAGCTGGCACAGCCAGTCCGGTTCGACCGAGATCCAGCATTGGATGTTCGATCCGCGCACACCGCGCGAATTCCTGGTCTACCCGCCGGCAGCATCCGGCGCGAGTCTTGAGATCGTCTATTCCGCAGTCCCGGCTCCGCACGACACGGCGACAGGGAACATCGCGATCATCGATAGTTACGGCAACGTGATGCTCGACTACATCCTGTACAGAGCGTACACGAAAGACGCTGAGTACACCGCCAACGCCGCGCGTGCCCAGGCCCACTACGGCGCCATGCAGAACGCCATATCCTCGGGCGCTGCGAGCGACGCGGCAGGGCGCCCCGGCGCGCAACCCGGCTTGCAGCCAACCCCCGGACAGACCACGGTCCGCTAAAGGAGCGCCACGATGCCGACCCAATCCCCGAACCCGACCATTGGCGCGACCTACGGGAAGATCGTCGACGACGGCGTGGAGTTCTTCCTCTCGCTGCCGTTCAGCTCGCGCGTAACCGTGGAGGTCCGCACGGTCGCAGCCGGCGCAGCCGCCCCGGCCGAGGCGCTGCAAGGTCACCCGCTGCGGGCCGACAAGCTCCAGGAGATGAACCGGGCGATCCTACTCGACGGCGATGTCTACGCCCGGTGCCTGGAAGGCCCTGTCGACGTCGTGCTGACGCTGGAGGCCTGACGTGCAGCTCACGACACTGACGCGACTCACGACGCTGACGCGTAGCGGTGTTGCTGCGCTTGAGCCGTTCATCATCCAACCCATCGCCCTCATCTCCCCGACCACGGGCGCTGTATTCGTCAATTCGGAAGGCAAGGTTTTGACGCGCGGCACGAAGCGCG
>RZZN01000372.1 GCA_009929855.1 Gammaproteobacteria bacterium | reverse complement strand
TAAACTCACGCCATGTAGTTCGGTCTAACATATGATACGTCGGTGCAATAATCCCGTACGGAATACTTATCGGAAGTTTACTGTTCCATGCTTGACGTAAGGCTTCCCTGGCTCCCGAGTAGGTATTATGCGTTGCAATAAAATTATCAAGTAAAAACAAATGAGAAGGATGGTCAATGCTTATATCAATGCAGACTTCCTCTCCGATGATTTCTTCTTTTTCAACATAAACCCTATCTGAACATTGTTTTATTCTCGGTCTTATCCTATTTTTTTTCCGTTCAACCCGTAGTGGCAAATCAGCTGTCCAGTTAATTCTAAAATGCCTACATCCTTTTTTAAAGTTTGTATCAATAGTCCGCTCTCGTTTCGTTGCTCTTACTCTAAGCGACCTCAAAATAAAAATAACATCTTCCGCTAACTGTTCCGAAACAGTACAAAATTCAATTTGTCCACCTTCATCAACATATCCATCAGTATCAACTAACCCTGCCAAAATCTGTTTTCTATCATGCTCTGTTGATATTTTATATTTGTGCGGGATAAATTTATTATGACTGCCACACCCCATCAAACCGAGTTTCCGCAAATCAGATACTAACGGATTAAATGAATAACCTTCTTTAGTCCTTAACTTTGAAACAATACCATAAGCGTCTTTTCCGTTCCGCTTAACCGCTGAAACATTTTCAACGACATTAAAAGCTTCAATGACTTCACTATCCGGGTTTGTTATCGAAACGAAACTTTGCGTTATACAGCAATCGCCAATAATAACACCCAAAACATACGGGTCAATTTCAAGTTCCTGCTGTTTCTCAAATACTGTTTTCTTTGAGCTTAACAAATATAAATAATTATCAGATCGCTTTGCTATCTCCCCAATCGGAAACTCTTGGAACTTTTTTCGTTTAGCGTTCCAAACCGGAAAAGCGTGGTCTGTTGAACATTCAAATGTGCTTTTATCTGATAATGTGTATCGTGCTGTTTTCTTAACTGTCAGCTCTGTTGAAATAACATTACAAGGCACGCAATCACCTGATGTATCAAAACCTAAAACTCTATCACCAACAACAATATCACCCGCTTTTTTTGTTTTACCATCAGCCAATAAAACGCCTTGCGAAACTCTAAGGCACTT
>RZZN01000371.1 GCA_009929855.1 Gammaproteobacteria bacterium | reverse complement strand
GACCATCCATTTCCGCGCCTACAGCCAAGAATACCGGGTCTGGCAAGGCAGCGACTTCGATCTCGCCGGCGCACTGCGCGAGGCCGCGGCCGAGCAGGCGCAGCTACCGCTGGTCGACACGCTCAACAGGCTCGCCCCCATCAGGCCGGTGATCGCACGGCGTGAGACCATTGAGAGCGGAACGCTGCGGGCTTTTCTGCCACGCACAAAGTCATCCAAGAAGCCCCGCCATTTTGGCATCTGGCAAGCCACATCATGAGCGAGCAAACCCTGCGCTATTACGAGCATCAGGCCGCGGCCTTCGTGCTCGATACCCGCGATGTCGATATGAGCCCGCTCTATGCGCGCTTCCTGACTCACCTCTCCGCCGAGGCGCGAATTCTCGACGCGGGTTGTGGCTCAGGCCGAGATGCCCGCGTCTTCGCCGATCGTGGCTACCTGGTCACGGCCTTCGATGCCTCGCCCACGATGGCCAAGGTCGCCGAGGCTTATCTCCAAGCGCCGGTGGCCGTGCTACGCCTTCAAGAGGTTGCCTGGGATCAGATGTTCGATGGGATCTGGGCTTGTGCAAGCCTGCTGCATGTCCCGAGAGCTGAGCTAAAGGATGTCATGCGACGGCTTGGCCGTGCCTTGACGCCGGGTGGAATCCTCTATGCTTCATTCAAGTACGGGCAAGCAGAGGAGATGCGCAACGGGCGCCATTTCACCGATCTGGATGAATCCGGGCTGGCCGATCTGTTGGCGCAGACCGGCATCTTCGTGGAGATGGAGACCTGGGTGACCGCCGACCGCCGACCCGGTCGTGAATCCGAATCTTGGCTCAATACCTTGCTTCGACTCAGCGCCGGCCCATGAGCGGTTATCTCGCGACCGGTGGGCGTCGTGATCCCTTCCTTCCCCATCTCTTGAGCGCGATCCGGCGCGCTGATCACATCGATCTCGCCGTGTCATTCATCCGCACGAGCGGACTTGAGCTGATCTTCGATGCGCTTGCCGATGCCGTCGAATATCGCGCGGCCCGATTACGGATCTTGACCAGTGATTATCTAGTGCCTGAACGGAAACCGCTTTATTCATGCAGAACAATGGGTTAAAATATTTCTCGACTCCGAAGATCGCGAGCCTGCTCGGCGTCCTGAGG
>RZZN01000370.1 GCA_009929855.1 Gammaproteobacteria bacterium | reverse complement strand
CGCTGATGACAGAGCAGTCCGGGCCACGACACAGACAGGCCCCCTTGAACAGGAGACCGCCTTTGTTCCAGAGTGCAATCCTGATGGCATGATGCAGGGCCTCGATCAGATGCGACGGCTTGAGCTCGGGAGTCAGACACTGGATGCGGATGCTCTCATCGATCGCCATCACCATCTCGGGGCGCTCGCGAGACCGAAAGATCACAAAGGCCGTTTGGTCGTGGACACTCACATTGATTTCAGCCGGATTCTTGCCGATGGCGAAGAAATGCGCTGGATACTGTCCCGGATCGGCATATTCGACCCTGATATCTGGCCGATCGAATGTCTCCGCTGTCAGAAAGTGCCCGAAGGTCTTGTGGATCGCCCGCAGTCCATCGGGTGCCAAATCGCCGACACTGAGTCGGATGAGCGAGTGAAAATCGAAGCGGGTGTGCATTGATTCTCTGATCGAGTGAACCCCAAAACAAGCAGCTTTCACGCAAAGGCGCACAGGCGCAAAGATTTTTCAATCAGTGAGCAGTGCCATGCCGTTGATCTCACCGGTGAGCGCATTGACTGACTCAAGATTCTGTTTTCTTTGCGTTCTTGGCGTCTTTGCGTGAGTCGATCGCCTGATTTAGGTTGAAAGGTGGAAAGAGGACAGTCACCAATGACCCAGTCTAGCCCAAGGGCGTCAGTCTTGATGAGCGTGCTCGACGAGGATCCGGTCTATCTCGAGCGCGCGCTCGACTCCATCCTTGCACAGACATTCGCTGATTTCGAGCTGATCCTGATCGATGACGGATCGACACGAGCGGATACCCGGGCCAGTCTGGATGCCTGCGCCCAACGCGATCAGCGGGTTCGTTTGCTCCGCGGACCCAATCGCGGTCTTGCCGGCGCATTGAACTGGGGCCTGACAGAGGCGCGAGCACCCCTGATCTTCAGGCATGACAGCGACGATTGGTCACACCCTGAACGCTTCAGCCGACAATGGCAGTTCTCATCGGCCCATCCCGAGATCGTCATCCTGGGTACCGCCTGTCAGCTCTATCAGGAAAGCGATGGACGCGCCTTCGCGCGGTGTCGATTTCCAGCGGATGCCGCGGCCATCAAGGCCGCCTTTGCAACGAACAACCCATTCGCGCATGGCGCTGTCTGTTTC
>RZZN01000057.1 GCA_009929855.1 Gammaproteobacteria bacterium | reverse complement strand
GCCGAGGCATCGCCGAGCGCCTTGGTGAGCGACTCGATCCGCTCCTTGTCCTCGCCCTTCATGGCCTCCTCGAGGTCCTTGATGGCGGACTCGATCGCGCCCTTCTCGCCGCTCTCCATCTTGTCGCCGAGCTGCTCCATCGACTTGCGGGTCGCGTGGATCATGGTATCGGCCTGGTTGCGGGCCGCGACCAAGGCGTGGAACTGACGGTCTTCCTCGGCATGGGCCTCGGCATCCTTGACCATCTTGGCGATCTCGTCCTCGGACAGACCCGAGGAGGCCTTGATGATGATCGACTGTTCCTTGCCGGTGGCCTTGTCCTTGGCCGAGACATTGAGGATCCCGTTGGCATCGATGTCGAACTTGACCTCGATCTGCGGGACACCGCGCGGTGCCGGCGGGATGTCGCTGAGATCGAAGCGACCGAGCGACTTGTTGTGGATCGCGCGCTCGCGCTCGCCTTGCAGCACATGCACCGTGACCGCGGTCTGGTTGTCGTCGGCGGTGGAGAAGACCTGTTGCGCCGAGGTCGGGATGGTGGTGTTCTTCTCGATCAGCTTGGTCATGACACCGCCGAGGGTCTCGATCCCGAGCGACAGCGGGGTGACATCGAGCAGCAGCACGTCCTTGACCTCGCCGCCGAGCACGCCGCCCTGGATGGAGGCGCCGATGGCGACCGCCTCGTCCGGGTTCACGTCGCGCCGCGGGGTCTTGCCGAAGAACTCCTCGACCTTGGCCTGCACCTTGGGCATGCGGGTCTGACCGCCGACCAGGATGACCTCGTCGATCTCACCGGCGGTGAGCCCGGCATCCTTGAGCGCGATGCGGCAGGGCTCGATGGTGCGATCGACCAGATCCTCGACCAGCGACTCCAACTTGGCGCGCGTCAGCTTGACGTTGAGATGCTTGGCGCCGGTCTGATCCGCCGTGATGTAGGGCAGATTGATGTCGGTCTGCTGGCTGGAGGAGAGCTCGATCTTGGCCTTCTCGGCGGCCTCCTTCAAACGCTGCAGCGCCAAGGGGTCATTGCGCAGATCCAGGGCCTGGCTCTTCTTGAAGTCGGCCACCAGGAAATCGATGATGCGCAGATCGAAGTCCTCGCCGCCGAGGAAGGTGTCACCATTGGTCGAGAGCACCTCGAACTGATGCTCGCCCTCGATCTCGGCGATCTCGATGATGGAGACGTCGAAGGTACCGCCACCCAGGTCGTAGACCGCGATCTTCTGATCGCCGCGCTTCTTGTCCATCCCATAGGCCAGCGCCGCGGCGGTCGGCTCGTTGATGATGCGCTTGACCTCGAGACCGGCGATGCGGCCAGCGTCCTTGGTGGCCTGACGCTGGGAGTCGTTGAAATAGGCCGGCACCGTGATGACCGCCTCGGTGACCTTGACCCCGAGATAGTCCTCGGCGGTCTTCTTCATCTTCTGCAAGACCTTGGCCGAGATCTCGGGGGGCGCCATCTTCTTGCCATTGGCCTCGACCCAGGCATCGCCATTGTCGGCCCGGACGATCTTGTAGGGGACCATGTCCTTGTCCTTGTTGACCACCTTGTCGTCATAACGGCGCCCGATCAGACGCTTGATAGCGAACAGTGTATTGGCCGGATTGGTCACCGACTGGCGCTTGGCGGACTGACCGACCAGCACCTCGCCATCACCCGTGTAGGCGACGATCGAGGGCGTGGTGCGATCACCCTCGGCATTCTCGATGACCTTGACGTTGTCGCCCTCCATGACCGCAACGCAAGAGTTGGTCGTTCCCAGGTCGATACCGATAATTTTGCCCATGCGCATTCTCTCCGAAAAAAATCCGATATGGCTGAAGCTTGTGCGCGGAGCCGCGAGCCCCGGCGCCCAAGCGTGCCGCCGCTGGGTGACGTCAGGTCACCTGGGCGCGATCCGAGCGCGGCCCGAGCCGCTCGCGAACATCCGCTGCCAGGGCTGGCGACTGCGCGATGGCGCAGTCGCCAGCCCGTGATATACCCGTGAAAGTTGGGGAAAACCCCGAATGGTTCAAGCCAGGCTCAGACCTCCTGCTGCGAGACCAGGACCATGGCGGGACGGACCAGACGACCGTTGAGGGTGTATCCCTTCTGGATGACCGCCACGACCGTGTTGGGCGCCACATCGGCGCGCGCCTGCAAGGAGATGGCCTGATGGAGCTGCGGATCGAACGGCTGATCACGCGGATCCACCTGGGTCACCCCGAAACGCTCCATGACATCGGCCAGCAGCTTCAGGGTGAGCTCGGTCCCCTCGCGCAACTTGGCCACGTCGGTGCTCTCATCGAGCGCGGCCGCGTGACCCAGCTCCAAACTGTCGCGCACCTGCAGCAGCTCGCGCACGAAGCCGTCGAGCGCGAACTTGTGCGCCTTCTCCAGCTCGTTGGCATGACGTCGGCGCAGATTCTCGATCTCGGCGCGCGCCCTCAGCAATTGATCGCGCAGGGTCTCCACCTCGGTCAGCGCCGCGCTGAGCTGCACGAGCGATTCCTCGCCGGTGACACCCTCGGGGGCGCTCGCCGCCTCGACCGCCGCGTCTGCCGACACCTCCGCGGTCGTGGCATCCGACGCGGCCGCCGGGGCATCCGGGGCATCCTTCATAGTTTCCTGACTCATACTGATCTCCAGTGTCACGCTCGGATGGTCGTGAACAGCGTCCACGCACCCGCTCCGATCGCTTCAGATTCGCTACCTTCTCGATCAAGTCCGCGCAGTGCACCCGGTTCGCCTGGTCGGCTATTGGCGCAGCGCCGCCGCCAACAAACGGGCGGTCACGTCGACGATCGGAATGACTCGCTCATAGTCCATGCGGGTCGGGCCGATCACGCCCAGCACGCCGACCACCTCGTCGTCGACGCGGTAGGCACGGGTGACCAGGCTGCAGTCGTCGAGCAAGTCGTAACCGGACTCCTCGCCGATGAAGATCTGCACCCCCTCGGCCGCGATACAACGGTCGAGGATATGCAGGATCCCGCGTTTTTCGTAGAACGCATCGAAGAGCTGTCTGAGCCGTTCCATGCTGGCCAGCTCGCCGAACTCCATCAGATTGGTCTGACCGGCAATGTAGCAGTCATCCTTGTGCTCGGCCGACTCGACCAGCTCATGCGCGAGCAACATGGCGCGCATCATGAGCTGATCCATGTTCTCGTGCGTGCGCTTGAGATCCTCCAGGAGCCGCTTGCGCACATCCTTGATGTCTTGCCCGCTGAAGAGACCGTTGAGCGCGTTGGTGGCCTGTTCCAACTGAGCGGGACTGAACCGGCGCTCGGTCGCGATGATGCGATTGTGGACTTCGCCCTCGCTGGTGACCAGGATCGCCAGCACCCGGTTGCCCGACAAGGGCAGCAGCTCGATCTGGCGAAAGACATTGCGCTCATGCCGGGGCAGCATCACCACACCGGCCAGATGGGTGATACCGGACAAGAGGTTCGAGGCCGTCTCGATCAGCGTCTTGACGTCCGAGCGCGACTCCAGACAGAGACGCAAGCTGGCGATGTCATCATCGGTGGGCGGACGCACGGTCAAGAGCGAGTCGACGAACAACCGATAGCCGGCCGCCGTCGGAACCCGTCCGGCCGAGGTATGCGGCGAGGCCACCAGGCCCAGATCCTCGAGATCGGCCATGACGTTGCGCACCGTGGCTGGGCTGAGATCCAGTCCGGTGTCCTTGGCCAGGGTGCGCGAGCCGACTGGCTGGCCGTCGCGGATGTAACGTCCCACCAGCACCTTCAGGAAATGGAGCGCGCGCTCGCTGACCTGGGAGTCGTTGTGGCGTGTCTCGCTTGACAAGGTCAGCCTACCCGCTTAAACCTGATCTTCGTTAACCTGCCCACTACCCGAGGATGATTCGGGATGCCTTTTAGCACTCACCGAACCAGAGTGCTAACACCGCAATTTAGGGTTTTGCGCCAAGCCTGTCAAGGTCGCCATGGGGGTCGGCCCTTGGCGTCACTTCCGCCCCATGCTAGCTTAAACACCCGCGTGCGCGCCCCCGAGCCATCGACCCCATAGACCACCCATGCCGCATTTCAAGAGCGTCGGCATCATTGCCAAGCAAGGCGACCCTGAACGGGTCCGCGCGACGGTGGTGCGCCTGACCAAGCACCTGCGCGCGCGTCGCATCGCGGTCCTGCATGATGCCGAGAGCGCCCACCTGGTCGGCGCCGGCATCGGCGTGGCCGTCGCGCTGCCCGACCTGGGCAAGCGTTGTGATCTGGTGATCGTGATCGGAGGGGACGGCACCCTGCTGCACGCCGCGCGCTTGATGGCCGAGCATGGCGTACCCCTGGTCGGCATCAACCTCGGGCGCCTGGGCTTTCTCGTCGATGTCTCGCCACACCTGCTCGAGGAGGTCCTCGACCCCATCCTGGATGGCGACTACGAGAGTGACCGACGCGCCATGCTCGCCGTGCGGGTCCTCGCCGAGGGCGCGCTGGAGCGCTGCGACTCGGCGCTCAACGACATCGTCATCCATAAATGGAACACGGCGCGGATGATCGAGCTCGAGACCCACATCGATGGCAGTCTGGTCTCAGTGCATCGCTCGGACGGTCTCATCATCGCCACCCCGACCGGCTCGACCGCCTACGCGCTCTCGGGTGGTGGCCCATTGGTCGACCCCGCGCTGGATGCCATCCTGCTGGTCTCGATCTGCCCCCATGATCTGAGCAACCGCCCGCTGGTGGTGCCCGGCTCCCGGCGCATCGAGGTGCGCGTGCGCGCGCTCGATCAGGGTCACGCGCAGGTCACCTGTGACGGCCAGGCCGGCCTCGCATTGCCACCGCGCGCCATCATCGAGGTCGCGCGGCATCGCCACCAGGCACATCTGCTGCACCCCAAGGGACATGACCACTATCAGATCCTGCGCGCCAAGCTCGGCTGGGGCGGCCACTCCACCGCGCGCGCGCGCTGAGGCGATCCTGGAGACCGCGCCATGCTGACACACATCCTCGTCAAGGATCTGGCGATCGTGAGCACACTCGAGATCGAGTGCGCCGCCGGCATGACCGCGCTCACCGGCGAGACTGGCGCTGGCAAATCGATCATGATCGATGCGCTCGGCCTCGCCCTCGGCGACAAGGCCGACGTGGACATGATCCGTGCCGGGCGCGAGCGTGCCGAGATCGTGGCCGGATTCGACCTGCGCGCCGCGCCCGCCGCGCGCGCCTGGCTGGCCGCGCAGGAGCTCGACGAGGGCGGTGAGACCGATGGCGATTGTCTGATCCGTCGCTTGATCGTTCGCGATGGTCGCTCACGTGCCTACATCAACGGCCGCCCAGCCACCAGCACGCAGCTGCGCGAGCTCGGCAACCACCTGGTCGACATCCACGGCCAGCATGCCCACCAATCCCTGCTGCGCGCCAACGCCCAGCGCGACCTGCTCGACGCCTACGGCGGTCACGGCGCGCTCGCCGCGGCGGTCGCCAGCGCCCACCGCGAGTATCACGCGCTCGATCAGCGGTTGACCCGCTTGGAGGCGGCGAGCCAGGAGCGCGCCGAGCGGCTCGATCTGTTGCGCTATCAGATCGAGGATCTGGCCGCACTCGGGCTCGGCGCCACCGAGATCGAGTCACTGGATCACGAGCAACGGCGTCTGAGCCATCTCGGTCGGTTGCAAGAATGCGCCGCCAGGATCCTGCAGATCCTCGACGAGAGCGAGCCGTCCCTGGGCGACCAGCTGCGCGGCGCGCGTGCCGAGCTCGACGAACTGGCCGCGATCGACGCGGTGCTGGCCGAGCCACGTGACCTGCTCGAGACCGCGGCGATCCACGCCGGTGAGGCCGCGGCCGCCTTGCGTCATTATCTCGATGGGCTGGAGATCGACCCCGCCGAGCTTGCGGCGGTCGAGACCCGCATCGCCCAGATCCACGACCTCGCACGCAAATATCGCGTCCATCCCAGCGCACTGCCCGAGGCACTGGCGGCCCGTCGAGCCGAGCTCGACACACTCACCCAAGACGATCTACAGCTCGATGATCTGCGCGCGGCGCGCGACAGCGCATGGCGCGCCTATCTTGGGCACGCCGAGTCATTGAGCAGGTCGCGCGCCGCGGCTGGCGAGCGGCTGGAGCGGACGGTCACCGCGGCGATGCAACAGCTCGGCATGGCCGGCGGACGCTTCGCCGTGGCCAGCGAGCCCTTGCTGGCCGAGCGCGCCGGCGCGGGTGGGCTGGAGCGGATCGCCTTCCTGGTCAGCGCCAACCCCGGCCAACCCCTGCAGCCGCTGGCCAAGGTCGCCTCGGGTGGCGAGCTCTCGCGCATCAGTCTCGGGATCCAGGTCGCCACCGCCGAGTGCGGCAGCGTGCCCACACTGGTCTTCGACGAGGTCGATGTCGGCATCGGTGGCGGGGTGGCCGAGATCGTGGGCAAGCTGTTGCGACGCCTCGGCGACTCGCGACAGGTGCTCTGCGTGACCCATCTCCCCCAAGTGGCCGCGCAAGCCCATCAGCAGATGCGCGTGCGCAAGGAGACCCACGCGGGCCAGACCCACACCCACATCGAGACCCTCGACACCATCGCTCGGGTCGACGAGATCGCCCGCATGCTCGGCGGCACCCGGATCACCGAGCGCACGCGCGCCCATGCCCGCGAGATGCTGGGATGGGGATGAGGCGGCTGGGTCCAGGCCGACCGGGGCGCATCGGCAACCGCCCAACACAGCGCGCCGCGACGCGCCACGACACCCACGACAACCAAGATCGGGGCCATCCCGAGGAGTCTTGACATGAAGATCATGGTCACCGGCAGTGCCGGTTTCATCGGCGCGGCCCTGTCGCTGCGTCTGCTCGAGCGCGGCGACGAGGTGATTGGGATCGATAACCTGAACGACTATTACGATGTGGCCCTCAAGGAGGCACGACTCGCGCGTCTGCTGCACTCCGACGGCTTTCAGGAGGAGCGGGGCGACATCGAGGACCGCGCACGCATGCAACAACTCTTCGCGTTGCACCAACCCGAGCGCGTCGTGCATCTCGCCGCCCAGGCCGGGGTGCGCTATTCCATCGAGAACCCGATGGCCTATGTCGGCACCAACCTCGTCGGCTTCGCGCACATCCTGGAGGGCTGCCGCGCGAGCGGCGTGCAACATCTGGTCTATGCCTCGAGCAGCTCGGTCTACGGCGCCAACACGGCCATGCCATTCTCGGTGCATCACAATGTCGACCACCCATTGAGTCTCTACGCGGCCAGCAAGAAGGCCAACGAGCTGATGGCCCACACCTACAGCCATCTCTACGCACTCCCCACCACCGGGCTGCGCTTCTTCACGGTCTATGGGCCTTGGGGCCGACCCGACATGGCGCTGTTCAAGTTCACCCGCGCCATCCTGGCCGATGAGCCCATCCAGGTGTTCAACTACGGCAAGCACCGACGCGACTTCACCTTCATCGACGACATCGTCGAGGGGATCATCCGCGTCCTCGACCGTGTGCCCGCGGGCGACCCAGACTGGTCGGGCGACCAACCGGACGCGGCCAGCAGCCGCGCGCCCTACCGCATCTACAACATCGGCAACAATCAGCCGGTCGAGCTGATGGACTACATCCAGGTCCTGGAGGATTGCCTGGGCCGCAAGGCGCGCATCAACCAACTGCCCCTGCAGCCTGGCGACGTCCCCGACACCTTTGCCGATGTGACCGACCTGGTGCGCGATACCGGCTACCAGCCCTCCACTACGATCAGCGAGGGCGTCGCCCGTTTCGTTGATTGGTATCGAGGATTCTACCGAGTCTGACTCCTCGCGGCCCCAGACTGGGCCGCGGAGCGCGCGCACCCCGCATGCCGGCGGTCCCCGCTGGCATGCGGTGCGCGGGGCGGTGATCCGCCACCCAAAAGAGCGCCCTGGAATGGCCCCAGGATCCAGTCCAAACGCCGTCCCAGTCTAGAACGGCGGCTCAGTCTCACCGACCGGGGTCTCGCCAACTGGAGTCTCGCCAACTGGAGTCTCGCCGACGAGGGTGAAGATCGCATCGAGCCGCGCGATCAGCTCGCGGATCTGCAGTCCGAGGATCGCAAGCTCGGCGTCCAGGCGCGCCGCTGGATCGAGCTCATCCTCGCCCATCTCCTCCAACAAGGCATCGGCGACGCGCAAGCGTTTGAGCGAGAGATCATCGGCCAACACGAATTCGAGTCGATCGTCCCAGCTCAAGGCCAGCTTGACGACCCGCATGCCGGCGCGCAGATGGGCGAGGATCTCCTCGCTCACCAGATCCTGACCCCGGCAGCGGATCAGACTCGCGCTGTCGCTGGCATCGCGCAGCTCGCACGCATCGCCGAGTTGGAAGTCGCTCGGCGCGGCGGCATCGAGCAGCCACTCGGTCATCACCTTGGGCGGCTCGGCGCGAGGTGCGACCGGACGCGCCGGCAGGGTCTCGATGGTCTCGCGCAGCAGCGAGATCACCTCCTCGGCTTGCCGATCGCCAGCCGCGTCGACCACCAGCCAGCCCGCCACCGTATCCACGTAGAGCCAGGTCCGGCGCGAGCGGGTGAAGGCCCGCGGCAGCATCTCGGCGATGATCTGCTCGCGCAGCCGACGCCGCTCGGCCCTCCCCACGTCCCGCGCCTCTTCGCTCTCCAGCTCACCGACACGCTCATCCAGTGCCTCGGCGACGGCCGCGCCCGGCAACAATCGCTCCTGCTTGCGCGCACTGATCAGGAAGCAGCCCGAGACCGCGTGCACCAGCGCGCTCGATCCCTCGCCGAGCGGCGCGGTCCAACCCAGTGTCGCGGTCTCCAGCGGGCCACAGGGACGAAAGCGACGCTCGCCGAGCCGGGCCTCGAGCGCCATGGCATCGAGCCCGAACGGCTCTCCCAAACGATAAAATCGGACATTCTTGAACATCGTCTGCCCCGGTCGAAAAGGGCGCGATTATGCCCGAGCCTGGCCGCGGCGCAAAGGCGCGGCACCTAGCCACCCCCCGCGAGCGGGCGCGCGTCACCGATGCCTCGGCCCAACAGGTGTATACTGAGCGCACATTCGACTCGCTCAACCAGCTCGGAATCCACGGTGGACGAACTTTCGCTACCCGGCCTCTTCATCGCCTTGTTCATCCTGATCATGCTCTCGGCCTTCTTCTCCGGATCGGAGACGGCCCTGCTGACCATGAATCGCTATCGCCTGCGCCACCGCGCCGCGGCCGGTCACCGCGGCGCCCGCTTGGCTCTCGCGCTTCTCGAGCGGCCGGATCGACTGATCGGCTTGATCCTGCTCGGCAACAACTTCGTCAACATCATGGCCTCCTCGCTGGCCACCATCATCGCGCTTCGTCTGGGTGGCGAGGCGGCGATCGGCATCGCCGCCGGGCTCTTGACCCTGGTCATCCTGATCTTCGCCGAGGTCACGCCCAAGACCTATGCCGCGCTGCACCCCGAGCGTCTGGCCTATCCGGCGGCCTATATCTATCGTCCATTGCTGAAGCTGCTCTATCCGATCGTCTGGTCGGTCAATCTCTTCACCAATGGTCTGCTCAGGCTGATGGGAATCTCGCCGGAGGCCGGCCCGGCGACGGCGCTGAGCCAGGAGGAGCTGCGGACCGTGGTGACCGAGGCCGGCGCCATGATCCCGGAGCGCAGTCGCTCCATGCTGCTGGGAATCCTCGATCTGGAGCGCGCCACGGTCGAGGACATCATGATCCCACGCAACGAGGTCGAGGGCATCGATCTGCAGGACAGCCCGGAGGAGATCATCACGGCACTGCGCAACGCGAGCTACACGCGCCTGCCACTCTTCGACGGCAGCATCGACAATGTCGTCGGGATCCTGCACGCGAAGAGCGCGCTGCGCATCCTGCTCGGTCGCGAGTTGGACAAGGAGCAACTACGCGCCATCGCCAGGGAGCCGTACTATGTCCCAGAGAGCACCCAGCTCTATCAACAGCTGCTCAATTTCCAGCGCAACAAGCGCAGCATGGGGCTGGTGGTCGACGAGTACGGCGATCTGATCGGGCTCATCACCCTCACCGATCTGCTCGAGGAGATCGTCGGCGAGTTCGCCACCGACCCGGCGGATGGACTGAGCGAGATCCATCGCGGCGAGGACGGCAGCCTCTTGATCGAAGGCAGCATCTATGTCCGCGATCTCAACCGCGCCTTGCGCTGGAATCTGCCAACCGACGGACCCAAGACACTCAATGGCCTGATCCTCGACTATCTCGAGACCATCCCGGAGGCCGGCACCAGTCTCAAGCTCGGCGGCTATCCACTGGAGATCCTGCAAATGGCCGACAATGGGGTGAAGACGGTGAAGGTCGCTGGTCCGGCGAGTCGCGCGCGCATCCGCCCACTGCACGAGACCGGCGCGCTGCCGGCTCAGCGCGCCGACTGAGTGGCGCGCTGCCGGCTCGACCGCCCCGAGCGCGGATCGATGACCGCATGAACGCGCGGGCCACGCCGGCGCACGGCGCGCGTCCGTCAAGGCTCGCGGCACTCGATCCGATCGCTCCGGGCACGCCACTGCTGAGCGCGCGCGCACTGACCAAGACCTACCAGGTCGGCGATGTGCGCATCGAGGCGCTGCGCGGTCTGGACTTCGAGCTCAGGACCGGCGAGCTGGTGGTGCTGCTCGGTGCATCGGGCTCGGGCAAGTCCACACTACTGAACATCCTGGGTGGACTCGACCGGCCATCGAGCGGTGCGGTGCGCTATCGCGATCAGGATCTCACCCAGGCCGACGAGCGCGCGCTCACCGCCTTTCGCCGACGCCATGTCGGCTTCGTCTTCCAGTCCTACAACCTCATCTCCAGCCTGACCGCGCGCGAGAACGTGGCCATCGTCACCGACATCAGCCAGAATCCCATGCCACCCGAGGAGGCGCTCGAGCGTGTCGGTCTCGCCGATCGGCTCGATCACTTCCCAGCGCAGCTCTCCGGCGGTGAACAGCAGCGTGTGGCCATCGCGCGCGCCGTGGCCAAGCAGCCGTCCATGCTGCTCTGCGACGAGCCCACCGGCGCGCTCGATTCACACACCGGGATCCGCGTCCTGCAGGTCATCCGGGGGATCAATCGTGATCTCGGCACCGCCACGGCGATCATCACCCACAATGCAATCATCGGCGCGATGGCCGATCGGGTCATCCGGCTCAGCGATGGGCGCGTGGTCGAGACCCGGATCAACCACGCACCGCGCGACCCCGCCGACCTGGACTGGTGAGCGCACTCACTGAGATCAGGCCACTGTGCGTTGTATCCTTGGCGAGACTTGTCAAACAGCTCACACTGAACTAACTTCATCAAGGCTATTCCAGCCTTCTCGTCGTTCCAACGACCTGAACATCGGGATGGCGTGCTCACATGAGCGCCCCCATGATCAGTCCCACTGGCTCCAGGAGAGCGTCTTGGACCCATCTCAGTGACCGACCACGTTGCACTTGAAACAACCACACGAGGATCGAAATCATGTTGATGACCGTAAAAGCCTCCGGCGCGCTCGTTGGCGCGGCCTTGATCGCCAGCGGCCCGCTGCAGATCGCCTCGGCCCAGACCTTCGTCAGGGCGAGCAATGACAATATCGTGGAGGCCGGCTGTATCACCAGCGCCCTCGCGGGGGCCGGAGGAATCGCTCAATGTCTCTGCGAGGCGTCTGGCGATGCCTTCGCACTGTGCGAAATCACAACTGAGGCGGGCGCTAGCGCTGGCAGCGTCATTGGCGTGGCCGAATCGATGGCCACGGCGAACACCAACCTGACCGGTCGGGTGCGGACAACGGCACTCAACAACGACATCAAGATCAATGTCCACGCCTCCTGCACGCTCCAAGACATCATGGGAATCCAGGCGATTGACAACGGTCCAGGACAAGCGCTGGACGGCGCGCTCATGCAATACTCAGCCATCTACATGTGGCCCGAGGTCAACGGCACTCCCGTCGCCGAGCCCGTGCGTCTGTGCGCGCGTGGCACCGAGACCACCCTGTCCGCCGACAAATCGCTGTTTCTCGGTGGCGAGCTCTACGCGATCCAAGAGCAAGACTTCGGCATGGTCGGCGGTTACAGCTGGGTCGCCGAAAACGTTCCGCCCTCGACCCCGAGCGGTCATGAGGTCAAGGTCAACTTCCTCTTGGTGGGTGCCGTCGACAGCGCAATCCTGCAAGCCTATGGCAGCGACCTCGTCGGAATCGGTGTGAATTCGTTCTCGAAGCTCAAGGACCGCAACATGTTCATCGAGGCCGGCAACCTCAATGTGATCGACCAATAAGCCGACCTTCGGTCAAGTGAACGCGGATGGCCGTGCCGAGCACGGTCATCCCTCCATCCAGCGCCGCCCCACCCGCTCTCCAGACCGCCGCGCATCACCACGGAAAAACGCGTCCCAGGATCCCGGGGCGATTGACCATCGACCGATCTTTGCCCTATCGTGGCGCTTCTCCGACACCGACCGATGACAGGAGACGCCGGCATTCCAGCCTCCGGGCACTGTCTCGCGCGGCACGTCCGTGCGCATTGGATGGCGGTGTCGATGCCGTCCGGCATACTGGGATGTCGCATCACGCTGGAGCGGCGGAACGCTCGCGCAACTGCCTGGCGCGCGCCGGTGACCCGGTGGGCGCTGAAGTCAAACCAACGCCATGGACTCACGATCGATGATCTCAAGACTGCCTGACCATGGAGGCCACGCGCTCGCGGCCTCGCTCCTCGCCCTGGGTGTCGCGCTCGCGCCGCTTGGCATGGCCTACGCCGAGACACCGCCCGCGAATGCAAGCGCCCCCGGAACGATCGAGGTCGACCCCGAGCTGGCCGCGCGGGCATTGGAGCGCACCTTGACCGCCGAGGGCGCACTCTTGCTCACGCCCGGTCGTTTCGATATCGAGCCTTATCTCAATTATGCGCGGCGCGAGCGCAGCACACCCCTGCTCTTCTCACTCGGCGGGGTGCCGCAGGTGCGCAATCTCGACGTCAACCGCAACGAATTCGACCTGGGTCTGCGCATTCGCGCAGGCCTACCATGGGACTTCCAGGCCGAATTCGACCTTCCATATCGCTGGGTCGATCAGTCCACTGGCATCGTTGGACTCGAGGACAACGACAAGAGCGGCAGCACGATGGGGGACATCAAGATCGGACTCGCGCGTACACTCATGCGTGAATCCGGCTGGCGCCCTGATCTGGTCGGTCGGATCACCTGGAATACCGGCACCGGCGACATCCAGGACGGCGACGTCTCGCTCGGACAAGGCTTCAACAAGCTGCGCTTCGGCCTGACCGCGCTCAAGCGTCAAGACCCACTGGCCTTCACCGCATCCTTGGCCTATTCCGCTGCCTTCGAGCGCGACGACATCACACCTGGCGATGAATGGTCGGCCTTCCTGGGCATGTCGCTGGCGGCCAGCCCGCAGAGCTCACTGAGCATCGGCATCTCGCAGAGCTTCATCGGCAAGACCGAGCTCGACGGCCGGGAGATCCCGGATACCGATCAGGTCAGTAGCCTACTCAACATCGGGGCCTCGACCATCATCGCGCCCCGCACACTCTTGACCGTCAATCTCGGTGTCGGTCTGACCGATGATGCGCCAGAATATGTCCTGAGTCTCTCGGTGCCGATCCGTCTCTGATCCAACCCATGCCTGGCATGCACGGATGACAGCGGCGTGGCGGCACGCGCCCCGCCGCTGTCGACGAGGATGGATCCCTCATCACCCGATGTCTCTCTGGTGTCTCTCTAGCGGTCATCGCGCGACTGCCCAGCCGCAGACAGGCCGCGCGGCTATGGGACCATTGCGCTTGCCGATGCCGATGCCGTCGCGCTCGCCCCCGCCCCTTCAGCAGACGACCAACTCTGTGCTGATGCACTGAAGGCATCACCGCCCGGCGTGCCAATCACACTGGCCTCTGTATAGGCCTCGAGTGTTGGGGATGGTGAGAGCGGCGGAAACTTGCCATGGTCCGCGTCGATTGGATGGACAAAGCTCGCATGCGAATGCGCAAATGCCATGCCCGGCCCAGAGCTATCCGCCATGGCCGAGGCATCGGCACTGGCACTTCCAGCGCTCACCCCATCCAACTGCTGGGGTGTCAGACTGATCTCGGCGAACAGCG
Source organism: Gammaproteobacteria bacterium (assembly GCA_009929855.1). Lineage (GTDB taxonomy): Bacteria > Pseudomonadota > Gammaproteobacteria > Chromatiales > Chromatiaceae > Thiocapsa. The sequence continues at coordinate 10,299 of RZZN01000057.1, read as the reverse complement.
AGGCCGAGCAGGCCGCCAATGACAGTGCGGCGATCGAAAGCAGATTCTTTTTCATGGTTGCCGTACTCCAAATTGATCGATGGATGATGATGAACGCACACCCTAACGAAGAACGCGCCAGATCAATTGAAGGTCAGAAAATCCATCAGGTCCGGACCGAGACGGTTGGGATACTCCACATTGGCATCCTTGGACTCGATCACGAATCCAACTCGCCCGAGTTTGGGAAAGCGGATCCAGGCACGTTCGAACTGCTCGAGTGTCATGGTGCGGTTGCCCCAGGCCGGATCGGCCAGGAGCACGCGATTGGCGGCACGGCCGCGAAAGACGACGAAATGGTTGTAGCCGTTCGTCGAGATGGGGACCAGGATCGGCGCGCGTTGCTCCAGGTTCTCGATTGTCAAGGATCCTAGACCGACCCCTTCATAACCACGGCGATCGACATACAGCTTGAGATCCCAGAGCGAAAAACCCTGTCGAATCCTGACCAGCTCCGGTCGTTTCAGATATTCCGGACGGCTGATCATGGCGGTGGCGATCTCCTGCTCGCTCACCATGTCACCAAACTGGTAGCGCAGCACGCTCGCGAGCGCCGCCGCGCCACAGCTCAGATCCCATTCCTGGATCGTGACATTCTGACGACGCAGCTCCAAGAGCGAGGTCACTGGCTCGGCCGCGGTCGCCGGCACTGTGACCAGCATCAGAATTGGGATCAAGACGACCCAGCCACGGCCGTTCGGCCGGATCCGGGTCGGCGCTCGACACGAATCGATCCTCGTGGACATGATGCCGAAGCTCCTCGTCAGCCACTCAAACGAAAAGCCCGCGCATGCGCGGGCTCAAAGGTTAGACCGGCATGAGTGCTCTAGTTGCCATAGGCGTATGAGCTTGCCTCGCCCCAGACATAGGCATCACCCTCGGCATACACCCAAGTCCAAGCCGAGGCGGCAGCCGGCGTGAAGAAATCGGCATAGGCATCGGTCATGGCGTAAGATTCGGACTCTGCCAGGCCCTCGCCATAGGCATCACCCTCGGCATAAGCACCTGCCTCCGATACGAAGCCCCCGTCAACCGCTTCGGATCCAGCCTGCGCCCATGACCAGGCGTTGTAATCCCCCGGGGACCAGGTATCGTAGTCGGCATACACCTGGATCTCGGCATAGGTCGCTGACCAGTCATAACCGTAAGCGGTGGCAGAGGCACCGGCATCGGCCCACGCCCAGCCGGCCGTCACACCATCCATCTCGGCGCCAGTGAGCGCCTGCTCGGCCAGCGTGACGCTTGACACGGCCACCAAGGAGGCGGCGGCGAGGGTCGAGATCATCATGGTTTTCATCATCGTGTCTCCGGATTCAGTATGGATTCTCGGGTCGATTCAGGGTCGCGGCGCAACCCAAACATCACACCCACTCGCCCCGTGCGGCGGTGATCGGACAGACTCGTGAACCCCGCGGCCAGCCGGCCAAGTCTCGCTTCATGTCCAGATCAACCACACAGGTCATGATCAGGATCGGCTTCAGTCCACCCAGGCCCAACCACCAGCCGAGCTTGCGGCGTTCGCAAGGCCCTCGGCGTAGGCTCCGTTGTACGCATAACCCTCGGCGACTGGATACCAGGTATCGGCAAATGTCTCGGTCACACTGTATGACTCTGCATAGCCATCGCCCTCCGCCGTGCCGCTGGCCGAGGTGTTGGTCTCTGCGTCATACCAGGCTCCGTTCCAATCGGCGCCCGAGTATGAGCCAGCCTCAGACCAGGCATAGGGATCCCAACCATCGGTATAGGATGCGGCATAGGTGCTGGTATAGACATCGCTCCAGCCCCAGGCGTCGGCATAGGCATCCGCACCCGCCCACGCCATACCGGCCGTCACGCCGTCCATCTCGGCGCCCGTGAGCGCCTGCTCCGCGACCGCGACGCTGGACATGGCGATCAGTGAGGCGGCGGCAAGGATCGAGTATTTTGTTTTCATCTTCGTCTCTCCAACTGATTTGGAACAATTTATCTCATCGCGGGGTCTCATCAGGGCGGGCGACTCATGCCCGAGACGCCCTGGCGCACTGCCAAGGATCCCGGCGGTCATTCAAGCCTTCACGCCACTCCCCGAACCGCTTGCGACGCGCGCGCCTGGCTCAGTAGGCGTCCGCATAGGTGTAAACAGACGACTGACTCGATGCCGACGCACCCAATCCAATAGCGCTCGCGGCGTTGTCGGCATAGGCATAGCTGTCCGGCCACCAGGCACTGGTCCAGGAGTAGGTGTAGCTCCCCGAGAAGGCCTCAGTATCACCGTCCGCGCTGCCCGTAGAAGCGGCGATTGATTCACCATAACCCCAGAAGTCATCCGCCTCGGTCTCGGCGAGTGACGCGCTATCCGCATAGTAGCCACCATTCCATCCGGCATCGGCATAGGTATTGGCGAGACCCCACGCATAATTGTCCCCATAGGCCTCGATGTATGCGTCAGCATAGGCCCAACCGGCACCCGCGGTCACGCCATCCATCTCATGGCCAGCCAGTCGCTGCTCGGCCGTGGCCATGCCGGAGAGTCCGATGAGTGATAGTGCCGCAATTGTCGAAACGATCGTCTTCATAGCTCTCACCATTTGCGTTTCAATGATCAGTTCGATGATCAGTTCGTGCTTACCATGAGGTAAGCGCCATGTACTCGGAGATCCGCCCCGACCCTCACCATCCAGCCGCTCGATCGAGGCACCGACCACCGTGAGGCACCGATCCATTGCTCGGTGCCATCGATCGAACATCAGGGACGACCACGCATGCGCCCAACGACAGTTCAGCGCCATGCCCGATGGCCTGCGATCTCATCATTGAAGCTAGACGACATTCCGATGACTGTCAAGGCAAGCCACTCTCGAAAAAAGATTGGATATTCAAAGCATCAATAACCGTTTCATTGATGTTCCAAGACCCTGTACCGGCGCACGCGGCCGATCACCACGCAAGCCGATGAAATCCTTCTCGACCGATCAGGACCATCGATCGACTTGTCAACCGACCGTCGCTATGCCAGGCTAACCATCGAGGTTGCAGCGCGCCATGCGGCCAGTTCCAACCCGCGGGATGATCCTGACGGCCGACTCGGGCACTGGACAGCCTCAGCCCCCCCTTATCAACATCGCGAGGACTGCGACATGCATCACATCCTGCTCCACCCCGCCGTGGTCGGCACCGCGCTCTTGACGGCATCCGGCCTGGCCAGCGCCAGCACATTCTTCGAGAAACAGGTTCAGGGCGGCCCTGGCAACGCGAGCGACTATGGTCTCTCATTCGCCCCAGCGCCAGGCGGTACACCTGATTTCATGAGCTGCACCCTACCGGCGATCGCCGCGCTGCCGGGCGGCGCCGCACCGACCGCGGTGTGCAGCGGCGCCGCCAGCGACCTGAACAATTGGATCGTCACCGAGACCGGACCAGGCGGCACCACACTGATCGATGTCCAGTGCGTCTCGAGCGTCGGTGCGCCCCTCCCAACGGTGACCCTCCTCCCAGGCAATGCCTTCGAGTTGAGCTACATCAGCGGCAACCAGATCGTGGATGTGACCTGCACGCTCATCAACGCCTATCCAACACCAACACCAACACCAACGGCGACCCCGACCCCAACACCAGTCCCCGCGTCGATCCCACTCATGGGCGCCATCAGCCCGATCGCCGCCGCCTCCGCCCTGGCCTTGCTGGGTCTCCTCGGCCTGCGCCGCCGGCGCTGACCGCCCGCCGGTTCAGCGTGCGCCGCTCGGCTGGCCCGACCCGCCCAGTCGGGCCCAGCCGAGCGGCGCTGAAATAGACACGCGCTGGATGTCGCGTCCTTGTCAACCCTTCGTCCATCTGCCATGCTTGAAACGGTGAACAGGCTCGCCCGCGTCAAGCCCGTGCCACCCGATGGATGACAAGCCGCAATTCAACCCATCAATCCGACTCATTCGAGGATCAAGATGCAGATGAAACCCTTGCACCCGCTTGTGCTTGGGGCCGCGCTCGTGTCAGCGAGCGGCCTGGTGAGCGCAAGCACACTCTTCGAGAAAGAGATTCAGGGCGGCCCCGGCAGCGCGAGCGACTTTGGTCTCTCATTCGCCCCCGCGCCAGGCGGTACACCCGATTTCATGAGCTGTACCCTACCGCCGATCGCCGCGCTGCCGGGCACCGCCACCCCAACCGCGCTGTGTAGCGGCGCCGCCACTGCCCAGAACAGTTGGATCGTCACCGAGACCGGTCCGGCCGGCACCACCCTGGTCGATGTCCAGTGTGTCTCAAGCGGCGCATCCCCAGACCCGACGGTGACCCTCCTCCCAGGCAACGCCTTCCAGTTGAGCTACATCAGCGGCAACCAGGTGGTGGATGTCATCTGCACGCTCATCAACGCCTATCCGACGCCGACACCAACCCCGACGCCCACGCCGACCGCGACGCCCACGCCAACCCCGACCACGATGCCGACGCCGACACCGACCACGATGCCGACGCCGACCCCAACCACGATGCCGTCACCGACCGCCACGCCGACACCCACACCGCCACCGTCGGCGATCCCGGTCCTTGGCGCCATCGGCCCCCTGACCGCGGCCATCGGTCTGACAGTGCTCGGACTCTTCGGCATCCGCCGCCGTCGCTGAGCCAAGGCCCAGGCGCGGGATCACCGAGCCCGCGCGGGCCGACCAATCGACCCGGCCCACGCGGTCGGGTCCTCCTCCTCCCGCGCACTCGAGCCTTGGGCCATGCGCACCATCCATCTCAAGCTGCTGCGTGATCTGTCGCGCCTGAAGGGACAGATCAGCGCGATCGTCGTCGTGATCGCCGCGGGGATCATGATGCTGGTGCTGGCCGTCACCACGCTGGATACGCTGAGCCGCTCACAGGGCCGCTTCTACGACAGCCATCGCTTTGCCGAGATCTTCGCCGAGCTCAAGCGCGCGCCCGAGGATGAGGCGGCCCGGCTGCGCGAGATCACCGGGGTCGATCAGGTCGAGACCCGGGTGCGCGCGCCGCTGCGCCTGGAGGTCCCAGGTTTCACCGAGCCGATCCGCGGTCTGGCGCTCTCCATCCCGGATGGGCGTCAGCCAGGCCTGAACCGACTCTATCTGCGCCAAGGCGCACTGCCCGCCGCCGACCGGACCGATCACACGCTGGTGAGCGAGCCCTTCGCCATCGCGCATGGTCTGGGTCCGGGCGATCGTCTCACCGCGATCATCAATGGGCGTCTCGAGGTCTTGACCATCAGCGGCGTGGCGCTCTCGCCCGAGTTCATCTATCAGGTCGGGCCGGCTGACATCCTGCCCGACTATCAGCGCTTTGCCATCCTCTGGATGAGCCGCCGCGCACTCGACCGCGCCATGGATCTGGACGGCGCGTTCAACAGTCTGCTGGTCTCACTCCAGGCGGGAACGGACCCGATCCCGGTCATCGCGGCGCTCGATCGACGCCTCGCCCGTTACGGCGGCAGCGGCGCGGTCGCGCGCGCCGACCAGACCTCGCATCGCTTTCTCACCGAGGAGCTCAAGCAGCTCAGGGTGATGGCGATCGTCCTGCCAGCGATCTTCCTGGCCGTCGCCGCCTTCCTGCTCAACCTGCTGATGGGGCGAATCATCCAGACCCAGCGCCAGCAGATGGCCGTCCTCAAGGCATTCGGTTACACGAACGCCCAACTCGCCCTGCACTATGGTCTGCTGACCGGGCTGATCGTTGGCACTGGCGCGACGCTTGGGATTGGGCTCGGCCTGTGGTCGGCGGAGCGTCTGGCCGGGGTCTATGCCGAATATTATCGATTGCCCGAGCTGAGCCTGAGACTCCATCCAGCGGCGATCGCGCTGGCCTTGCTGATCGCCACCGCCGCGGCCGCGCTCGGAACCTGGCGGGCGATCCGCCAGGGGGTGCGGCGCCCCCCCGCCGAGGCGATGCGTCCACCCACGCCCGAGCGTTTCCAGGCCTCCGGGTTGGAGCACTCGCGTCTCGGACGACGCCTGGCGCAGCCGACCCGTATCATCCTGCGCAACCTCGGCCGGCACCGCGCCAAGGCAACGCTCTCGGTGATCGGGATCGCCCTGTCTGGCGCGCTCCTGTTGCTCGGCAGCTACCAGTTCGGCGCGGTCGACCAACTCCTGGACCTCCAGTATCGCTTGATCATGCGGATGGATCTGCAGCTCAGCTTCACCGAGCCGACCTCCGAGCGCGCATTGGCCGAGCTGCGTGCCTGGCCGGGGGTGGTCCATGTCGAAGGCTATCGCAGCGTGCCCGCACGGCTCATCCATGATCATCGCGACGAGCGCGTGAACATCTTGGGACTGGAGCCGCGGCCGCGACTGCGTGGCCTGCTGGATGCCGAGCGCCGATCGCTGCGGCCGCCGCCCGAGGGGCTGCTGCTGACCGATTATCTCGCCGCCAAGCTTGGACTCGCACTCGGCGACCGGGTATGGATCGAGGTCATGGAGGGTCAGCGCCGCACCCTCAGCTTGCCCCTGGCCGGCACCCTGGAAGAGCCGATCGGGGTCGGCGCCTACATGGACCGACGGGCGCTGAATCGACTGATGGGCGAGGGACCCGCGCTCTCGGGGGCCTGGCTGATCACCGACCCGGCCGAGCATGCACGGGTACTGAAACGTTTGCGCGAACTGCCGCGGATCGCCGGTGTCGGGGTGATCGCCGACGCCGAGCGTCAGTTTCGCGACTATATCGGCGACACCGTGCTGGTGATGATGGGGATCCTCTTGCTGATGGCCGGATCCATCACCTTTGCCGTGGTCTACAGCAACGCGCGCATCGCCTTCGCCGAGCGCACGCGCGAGCTTGCCACGCTACGCGTACTTGGATTCACCCATGGCGAGGTGGCCTGGATCCTGATCGGCGAGATCGCACTGCTCATCCTGCTCGCCATCCCACTGGGTTGGCTGATCGGAACAGGCTTCGCCCTGCTGCTGACCGAGTCGATGAGCATGGATCTCTTCCGGATGCCCTTCATCATCAGCATGCGCAGCTATGCCTTCGCGGCCGCGGGTGTTCTGCTCGCTGCCGTGCTCTCGCTGTTGACGATCGCCCGCGGACTGAGACGGCTGGACCTGCTCGCCGCGCTCAAGACACTCGACTGAGACCCGCCACGCCGGGCGCTCGCGCGAGGATGGGTTAGACTCTTGTCATGCCCATGGCCAAACGACTCATCGCCGCGCTCCTCGTCCTGACGCTCCTGGGCCTGCTGGTGCTCGCCCTGCTGCCCGCGCCCGTCGCCGTCAGCGTGACACCGGCCAGACGAGGACCATTCGTGGAATGGATCGAGGACGAGGGCCGGACCGAGCTGCGCGAGCCCTACGCGGTGACGGCGCCGATCGATGGCTATCTGCGCCGCGTCGCGCTCGCCCCGGGTGACTCGGTCGCGCTCGATCAGGTGTTGTTCGAGCTCGAGCCACTGCCAGCGGCCGGACTCGACCCGCGGACCCGCGCCCAGGCGCTCGGTTGGGAGGCCGCCGCGCGGGCCCAGCTCGCTGTCGCCGAGGCGAGTCTCGCGGCCCGCCAGACCGAATCTGACCTGGCCAATCTCGAATACGAGCGCAGCGAGCCACTCCACCAGCGCCAACTCATCCCGGCCGAGGAGCGCGACCGCCGTCTGGCTCGGCGCGAGTCCGCCGCCGCCGCCACGCGGTCGGCGCGCTCTGCGGTCGAGGTCGCGCGCTTCGAGTTGGAGGCGATCCACGCACTGATCGAGATCGCCGCTGGCAAGCGCGCGCCAGACGAGCAACCGGTGCTGGCGGTCCGCGCGCCCGTCGGCGGGATCATCACCCGGCGTCAGCGCTGCTGCGAGGGACCCATCCAAGCCGGTGAGCCCGTCATCGAGATCGGCGTCCTGGAGCGACTGGAGGTCAAGGTCGATCTGCTCTCGGTCGATGCAGTGCGTGTTCGCCCGGGGATGCGCGTCGACCTGGAGCGCTGGGGTGGCACCGAGCCACTGCGCGGGCGGGTCCGACTGGTGGAGCCAGCCGGCTTCGAGAAGATCTCGGCGCTGGGCGTGGAGGAACGACGCGTGCCGGTGTGGGTCGAGATCCTCAGCCCGCGTGAGCAGTGGCCGACGCTCGGCGAAGGGTATCGCGTGGAGGCTCGCTTCGTGCTCTGGGAGGGCGAGGACATCCTACAGGTCCCGACGAGCGCGCTGTTCCGCCATCGGGATGGCTGGGCGACCTACATCGCCGAGGCGGGCCAGGCACGCCTGCGCGCGGTCGAGGTGGGACGTCAGAGCGGGCTGTGGAGCCAGATCAGCGCCGGACTCGCGCCCGATGAGCTGGTGCTGGTGCGCCCCGGCGATCGTGTTGGCGATGGCGTCAAGATCGCGGCGGAGGTCGAACAGGACCACTGACAGGGGCGTTTCATCCGAAGGAAATCGTGGTGTCTGGCCCCAAAGGGATTGGGGTATCTGGCACCAAGGGGATTAGGGTGTCTGGCCCCAACGGAATAGATGTGCCTGGACCCAACGGAATCGAGGCGTCCGGCCCCAAGGGGATCAGGGCATCTGGCCCCGAGTGTGGAACGATCCCACATCCAGGGCCGCGGACACTAGGTCCACTCGAGGTGGGGCGTCGTGCCTCAGCTCACCACCACCACGGGCCGATGCGCCGCGCTCAGCACCGCGTCGGACACGCTACCCATGACCAGCTTCTGCATCTGACCCAAGCCACGGCGCCCCATGACGATGATGGCGTCACTGCTTTCGGCGGCCGCCACGATCTCCTCCCGGGGCTCGCCCCAGACACTCTTCTCCTCGACCGACAAACCTTCGAGATCCATCGCCATGCGCGCCTTGGTGAAGGCCATGGCCGCCGATTCATGGCTGATCGATTCGATCTGATCCTTCGGCAGATGCGCCATCCCCATGACCTCGCGGGCCGAGGGTGAATAGATATAGAGCAATTGAATGGGTGACTCAGTCGCGCGCGCGAGATCGGCGGCAAAGGCTGCGGCCCGTGAGGCACTGTCCGATCCATCCACCGGCACGATGATCAACTTGTAATGCGAAATCATGGATATCGAGCTCCTCGAAAAGATCAATAGATCAAAAGATCAAGAGAATGGGCAAGAATCACCGCGATCCACAAGCCGCGCTCGATCGCCTCGTCGGACGATCGATGGCCGAGTCAGACATCGTGTCGGATGAGGCCCTGCCCCATCCGACCGACAGCGCATGCTTGCCCAATCTCGCACGCCTTGCAATCCGATCTTCTCGCGTGGACTTGTCGCGGGTCACGCACGCCACCCGCGACATGAAGATGGCGTCAATCCTTGCCGCCGCCGAACATCTTCATCGGATTGGGCATCATCTTCATCGGGTTCATCCCGCCGCTACCCTCCTCCTCGGGCGGACCATAGCCGGGCGCGGGGCCATATCCGTCATATCCCGGCATGGGGCCATAGCCCTGACCATATCCAGGTGCTGGCCCATACCCAGGGGCCGAACCTTGGCCATAGCCTGGCGCCGGACCATACCCAGGGGCCACGCCTTGGCCATAGCCTGGCGCCGGACCATACCCAGGGGCCGCGCCTTGGCCATAGCCTGGCGCCGATCCTGGAGCATAGCCAGGTGCCGGAGCGTAACCTGGCGCGCCGCCTGGCGGCAGACCCGGATCGCCATAGCCGGGCGCAGCGCCATAGCCTCCGGGTGGCGGAGCTGGCGGATAAGCGCCAGACGGGGCGCCATAGCCAGGCGCCGGGGCGCCTTGCGGATAGCCTTGTGGGTAGGGAGGCGGCGGATAGTCGCGCGCATCCCGACCATCACTCTGCCCGCCCATCCAACGTGACGGGTTCATCATCTCACCCATGTTGACCGCGAGCACAGGTCCGCTCGCGACCAAACCCGCCACGACCCCAGCCAGCATCATCTGGTATGTCTTCATCATGTCCTCCGCTTCTCCTCGTGATCTGCCCTTGTCTTTTCCAAAAACGCCTCAGCTATTCTGAACCCTTCACGAGAGTTAGACCAGCCACTCGATGGTCTCGCCAACAGCCCAACAGAAGCCGCGGTGTCGCCCTGCAAAGTCAGGACGACCCCCAGGAATCGGCACATCCCCAGGGGAGTCGGCACATCCCCAGGGGAGTCGGAACGTCCGCAAGGGAGTCGGCGCATCCCCAGGGGAGTCGGAACGTCCGCAAGGGAGTCGGCGCATCCCCAGGGGAGTCGGGGCGTCCTCGCCCCGAGGAAGGACAGATGCGGCGCCGATCACGAGTCCGGGCGCTCGTGCGGACCGGGCCTGGAGCTGGACTGATGGCGCGGGCAGATCCTCACTCGGGGCCTGGAGGCCCCGACTC
>RZZN01000369.1 GCA_009929855.1 Gammaproteobacteria bacterium | reverse complement strand
GCGCATCAATCACGACAATGGCTCGCTCGACCGCCGCACCCGACAGCGCGGCGTCTCGCTCCAACAGATCCGGCAGGCTTTCGAGTCCGGCAGCCACCGCCTTGAGCGCCGAAGCAAGTGCCGCTTCATAGTCGGCCGCTGGAATCAGCTCCCCGATCTCTTGTAGGTGCCGCGTACGCTCACGTGTGCCACGGTACCAATCGAGCCGGTCTTTGGGCGGGAGCTTGTCGGGATCATCGCTAACTGTTGTCTGCTTGTCGTGCAGATAGGCGATGTACTCGCGCACGGCCGTCAACAAATCATATTTGCCATGCGCTGTTTTGCTCAGGATGCCCTGCTTCGCGAGCTGCTGAATCCTTCGCTCGGTCAGGTTGAACAGGCGCGCAACGACAGCGACGCCGACCGGCGGCAGCAGCGGGCCGCCAGTCTGGATGTCAACCGCAACAGTCATCCAATTGCAGCGAGCAAGTCATCTTCCGTGATTTGCCGTGTCTTGCGGTGCAGGCCGCCGTATTCTTTCAGCGCGAAGTTCTCGTCTGGCGGACTCGTCTCGAAAATGTAGTCGACGAACCCGGAAATGTAGTCCGCCAGCTCGTCGCCCTCGACGATCTCGAAATTCTCCAGCCTCGGGTTGTTGTTCAAATTCATGCTGGTCTTGATCACAACGGACCATTCCTCGTTGCGTATCACCACGAATTTAGCGTGGTTCGCGACGGTGCGGATGCAGTTATGCCCGAAGCGTCGCACCAGCACCTCGGCAAACTTCGGCTGCCGGCTTTTGAATCCAGGATCCAGCAGCCACCGGCAAGACCGGATCAGCCCCGACTCGAAAAGCTCGAAAGCCTCGTCGATCTTCGCGCCGCTCGCCGTCCAGGTCGAAATCGTCACGTCAGCCGGGCCGGTTTTGGCCAGGACTTCAGCGATTAGGTCGGAGACGGAAAACTGCCCGAGCGTAAAGCCGAACACGCTCGATCCTTTTTCTAGCCCGGCAGCAGCGGCGCGGGCATTGCAGGATGTCGCGTCTTTGATCTGGATCTGCCGACGTTGCGTTACAGAAAATTCAACAGGCATTTAGAGCTCCTCCGCTTCAGCTTATTGCATTAAAAGTCTTTCTTTATTGTTCTATTATAGCTCATATCCTTATAACTCTTTATC
>RZZN01000368.1 GCA_009929855.1 Gammaproteobacteria bacterium | reverse complement strand
CGGGGAGGGCGGGGACACGGACTTCACTGCTCATTGTGGCGGGATCCTTTTATTCATGCTGGGGTTGAAGTGCCCGGTCAGGGCCTCGTCGATCAACCGTTCCTGCTGCTCGACATGCGCGGCGCGGTGGCCGACGGCCGGTGCGGCGGAGGATGGGCGGCCGACATAGTAAGGCCGCTTGCCGTCCTGCATCAGGTTGTGGAAGCGATGTTTGATCTGGTCCCAGGCGCCTTGGTTCTGCGGCTCCTCCTGGCACCAGATGATCTCTTCGGTCGCGGCGTAGGCCTCGAGCGCGCGGTCGAAGTGCTCCTTGGGGAAGGGATACAGCTGCTCGATGCGGATGATGGCGACATTCGTCAGGCCGCGCGCACGCCGCGCCTCGAGCAAATCGAAGTAGACCTTACCGCAGCAGAAGACCACGCGCTCGGTCTGCGCGGGGTCGATCGGGTCGATCTCCGGGATCACCGTCTGGAAATGACCGCTGGTCAGCTCGTCGAGCGCGGAGACCGCGAGACGATGGCGCAGCAGGCTCTTGGGTGTCATGACGATCAGTGGCTTGCGATAGTCGCGGACGATCTGGCGGCGCAGCAGGTGATACATCTGAGCGGGCGTGGTCGGCACGCAGACCTGGATGTTGTGCTCGGCGCAGAGTTGCAGGAAACGCTCCAGACGGGCTGATGAATGTTCGGCGCCCTGGCCCTCGAGTCCGTGCGGAAGCAGCATCACGAGCCCGCAGCACAGACCCCACTTGGTCCCGGCCGAGGTGATGAACTGATCGATGACCACCTGGGCGCCGTTGGCGAAGTCCCCGAACTGGGCCTCCCAGAGCGTCAACGCGTTCGGCTCCGCGGTTGCGAAACCGTATTCGTAGGCCAGCACCGCCTCCTCGGACAGGAGCGAGTCGATCGCAATGAAGGCACCCTGATGCTCGCCGATGTGCTGCAGCGGGGTGTAGGCGTTGCCCGTCACTTGGTCGTGGATCTTGGCGTGGCGATGGAAGAATGTCCCGCGCCCGGCGTCTTGTCCGGACAGTCGCACCGGGGTGCCCGCGTCGAGGAGGGTGGCGTAGGCCAGATTCTCCGCGAAGCCCCAGTTGAGGAGTTGATCCCCTTGGGCCATCTTGCGCCGCTCCTCCCACAGCTTCTCGACCCGGGGGTGGAG
>RZZN01000367.1 GCA_009929855.1 Gammaproteobacteria bacterium | reverse complement strand
GTCACCGGCGTGTCGATGGGGGCGACGCAGGCCTGGGTCTGGGGCGTGATGCACTCACCCAGTGGCTATGTCCAGGCCATCCTACCCATCGGCGGAACCACGGCCTCCGACGGCGACGATCCCATCGGCGCCTGGACCTTCCTGCTCGCCCAGGCGGCCCTGGAGAGCGACCCCATCTGGCGCGAGACGGACGGCAATTACTATCACCTGCCCGTCGCGGAGCATCCGCGCCAGGGCCTGCAGTTCATGTGGTCGCGCCTACAGCTGACCGGCTTTACCTTTCCCGTGCGCACGGCGACGCCCTGGGCAGACATCCAGCCCGAGGTGTTCCACTGGGAGCCCAAGGGCAACCAGACCGCGGCCTTCATCGCTCGTACCCAAAACGAGGACGCAGTGGACTTCTGGTACCGCAACGATGCCGGCTTCCGCTACAACATCAACGATGAGCTCGGGCGCATCCGGGCGCGCACATTGGTGGTCCACATCGAAACCGACAAATGGCTGCTGCCCGACAATGCGCGCAAGGCGGCGGCAGCCGTAGACGGGGCGGTCTTCGCCAGCTTCGCCGACCCGATCGCCCACTATGCCGTGTTCCGCGCGCCCAATGTGCTCGAGGAGACCATCGGCGCCTTCATCGATGATCGCTTCACGACGCGCCTGCCCGGTATCGCCGGCGGTGGTACCGGTGTCGATCGTGGCGATGGTCAGGCCGGCGCGGAAGAACGCCCGGCAGGACTCGCCAAGTAGTTCAGATCCTTTAGGATGTCGCGCCTTGCAGGCCGCCGCCGGGCGGCCGGCAGGGTGTCGACCCCCATCTGCGTTGTTCAAGCACGCCGCTGTCATCGAGCACCAGGCCCAGGGAGAATAGCGGACAATCGCCGCGCTTCTCCTTGGAGTGCCCGCGCCGCGCTTTGGGGTTGCTTGCCGCTTCGCCCTCGAACTAGGATGAGCGCGAATATCAGCGGAGCCAGAGTGACGATGACGACGACAGATGGCGCCCGAGGTTGGTCCGCGCTGATCGTCCTGATCATCGGTCTGTTCATCGGCCTGGGATGCAGTCGGGTGTGGGCCTTGCCGCTCATGCAGCCGATCGACCTGGCGCATGGCGGGGACGAGGTCGTGCTGACGGACGCGCTCTGGCTGCATGAGGAAACCCCAGGT
>RZZN01000366.1 GCA_009929855.1 Gammaproteobacteria bacterium | reverse complement strand
ATCGAGACGCTCTGGCATCTGGTCAAGCATTCCTGGATGCCTGCCAAGCACCGCGACGCCCCGACGCTGGAGCATGACGTGGGCGAGATCCTGGACCATATCGGCACGCGGTACCACATGGCTTTTTAGTGATAAAGACTTTATATGAATGAATTACATCCAAGCTCCATGATCCACGCCAAGCCTTTCCACGTTCACGGACATGCCGGAATCCGCACGCTCCGGTCGGCCCGATGATGCTGCTCATCCTCGCTGCCCTGATCACGCTCGCCCTGACCACGCTGTTCAGCATGGCCGGGGTGGGCGCGGCGCTGATCCTGATCCCGATCTTCCTCGCCTTCGGCATCGAGCTGCACACCGCCATGGCCACCGCACTGCTGCTCAATGCGCTCGGGATGACGGTCGCCTCCATTACCTTCATGCGCAAGGGCTTGGTGGAATGGCGGCTGGTGGCGCCCATGCTGGTGCTGGCGGTCGGTCTGTCGCCCGTAGGCGTCTGGGCCGCCCACGGGCTCGACCGGACGCTGTTGCTGTGGCTGTTCGTCGTCTTTCTGGTCTTCGCCGCCGGCATGATGCTGTTCTACCAGCCCAAGCCGCGTTCGAGCCGGGCCACGACAGCGGCCACTCTGGCGCTGGGGCTACCGGTCGGCGGCGCGGCGGGCTTCATCGGCGGGCTACTCGGCGTCGGTGGCGGCAACATCATCGTGCCGGCGCTGGTGGCTTCCGGGCTGGAACCCAAGCGCGCCTCGGCCAGCGCGTCCTTCGTCGTGATCTTCGCCTCGCTCAGCGGCTTTCTGGTTCATGTCCAGGTCGCACGCATCGATCCGGCTCTGCTCGGCGTCACAGCCGTCGCGACCCTGGCTGGGGCGGCGCTCGGCGCTTGGCTGGCGACCGAACGTCTCAGCGGCCATCAATTGAAACGCCTCATCGCCCTGGTGCTGCTCGCCGTCGCGATCAAGACGGCCTGGGGGCTGCTGTGAGCGTGCCGACTCCAAGACCAATCCACCGAGATCCACGTCCATGAACGACATTCCCTTTGCCGACTCTCTGCGCCGCTTCGACTACTTGGAGTCCGCCCCTAATGCTGAGTCGCGTGTCATCCATGGCCCGCTCCTGCGCATTCCGGATTGGTTCGCGCTTCATTGGATGCCAGCATTCCGGG
>RZZN01000365.1 GCA_009929855.1 Gammaproteobacteria bacterium | reverse complement strand
GGCTCTCCCGGATCTCAGGGAACGCCAAGTTTAGCAAAATCAGTGTTCTACGCAACCAATCTTGGTAAACTTCCATTCGAACGCCGTTAACTCAATGGAAAACCGATGATTGACCAGAGCCAACTCCTGCGCCTGCTCGGATTGCCGCAGATCGCCATCGACCGCGTCGAGATCACGGACACCGCTGTGCTGGAAATTCATGTACACAGCACCGACGACGGCACGCATTGCCGGAGCTGCGGCCGACGCATCACCGAGCCGCATGGATTCGGTGAAGAACGGCGGTTGCGCCATTTGCCGATCTTCGAGCATCGCACTGAAATCGTCATTCGGCCCAAACGGTATCGCTGCCCCGATTGCCAGGATCATCCCACCACCACGCAACGGGTGGACTGGTATGACCCGCGCAGCGCCTTCACCCGTGCCTTCGAACACAGCCTGCTGCGCGCCTTGATCAACAGCACCCTCGAAGACGTCGCTCACAAGGACGCCGTCACCCCGGAACACCTCGAAGGCATCCTCGATCGCGAGGTCCCGAGCACAATCGATTGGGCGGCGCTCCCGGCGCTGCCCGTGCTCGGGCTCGACGAGATCGCCTTGACCAAAGGCCACGGCAACTTCGTGGTGATCGTCAGCGCCAGGGTCGAGGACACCCTGAGCATCCTCGCCGTGCTCAAGGACCGCAAGCGCGCGACCGTCGAGGCGTTTTTGCGCACGATCCCAAAATCCTTGCGGCGCACCGTTCGCGTCGTGTGCACCGACCTGTACAGCGGTTTCATCGGTGCGGCCAAGGCCGTCTTCGGCACGCACGTCGCCATCTGCGCCGATCGCTTCCATGTCGCGCGTTTGTATCGCGACGCCGTGGAGACGTTGCGCAAGACAGAACTGCGCCGGCTCAAGCGCGACCTGTCGAAAACCGAGTACGGCGGGCTCAAGAACGTCCATTGGATCCTGCGCAAGCGCGAATCCGGCTTGAGCGCCGAGGAACGGCGGATCCGCGCCCGGTTGTTCGCCTATTCCCCGCAACTCGCGCAAGCCCATGCCCTCAGCCAAGCCCTCACCGAGGTCTACGACATGCCCCTGTCCAAAGGTCAGGCCAAGCGCAAACTCAGTGGCTGGATGCGACGGGTCAAGAACGCCGAGATGACGTGTTTTCAATCCTTCC
>RZZN01000131.1 GCA_009929855.1 Gammaproteobacteria bacterium | reverse complement strand
AGGGGCATTTCACGACTCTCGATGACGGTACGAACCGACAACTGACCGCAAACGAGTCCTGCCGTCACTGATGCCGAAAATTTTATGTCAACGACTTACGATGCCTTTTGGCTAATCTCGTCGAAGCGTTTATTGAAATTAGCCAAAAGCAATGTGTCAAGGTCTTGACGCCGAAAGGCTTTACTCAATGTTTTGGCAAATTGGCGTTTTTTTTGTTTACTGCAGACGGCTCTGTCCACCGCATTGAGCCGCGCCAGATCTGGAAGCTGTCTCTGAACCAGCCACCCGTTGATGCTCTCGAATGCCTCGATGTTATCGCCGAGCCGTTCCTTCAATTCTTCGGGCACGATCAAAAAGTCGTGATCGCTGTCTAGGTCCGGTAGTGCTCGCAGCTCTTCCACCCTGCGCGTGACAGCCGCTCCGAGGATGCGCGAGCCCAGGTGCGGCGGGAGAAATTGCTCGCGCTCGCAAAAGATCGCGACCCCAAACGGCTTGACAGCCTGCTCGGAACTCGCGCTCAGCTTAGCGGCAAGTTTGAAACAAGCATCCAGGACCCGGCGTATCAGGTCGTCCTTGGGCGCGCCCGCCGCTGCCGTCGGAGGCGGCAGCAGGCAGAGTGCCCAGGCCTGCAAGTTGGCGGGACCATACCAACGGGCACTTCGCGGGTCCGCGATACTTTCCAGCGGCGGACAAAATTGCTCGAACCACTCCGGAGCTGCCGGCCCGGTCGCGTCGGCCTGGGCAGCAACCGGGAACACGGCCACAACAACGAAGGCGGCACTGATATCGGTGCTCCTCCACTCCCCTGGGCTGCCGCCGTCCGATGAAGCCGGTTCCGAAAAGACCGATTGCAATCCGTTGTATTCCTCACTGAGCGCTTTGAAGTCTTCATCGTGCAGAAAGAGCCGGCCATCAACGGCCCGGCACCCGCACGTCGGCGCGATGCCGGTTGTCAGCGCGGCGCCGGCGATCGTGACACAACCATTTGGGGCCCAAATCAATGTTTCGCGGGTCGCATGCACGCTGGCCGATAACTTGAAACCCTGGTGCAGGGCGTCCGCCGACCCGGCCTTTTCCGCCAGCAGGCGCCATGCAAAAGTAACCGCGCGTATAAGCCGGGCCACGCCGACTTCTGAGGACTCATCAATGCCCCCGAGCAAAGCGAGCGCCAGACCATTATTGAGCGGTAAAGGGATCACCTCCAGCGCGACCCGATTGAGACCACCGGCACGCAACCGTCTCAGGCTGATCGAACGCGCCGCCCCGAACAGCCAATCGCGGAAGGCAAATATCGACTCGCCGGATCTCTCTAAGCGTTCGAACGCAAAGGTTAGGAGCGTTACCTGACGATCCTGCCCCGGCCTCAGCAGGGCATTGTCCTTGTCGAACCTGCGGGCGAGCTTGGCCGTGAGTTCCAGCAGCAGGTTGTTGTAGGTCGGGTCCAGCGACAAGGCGCCGGGAAGCTTGAACGCCCCGGAAGTAACGTCGGCCTCGGCCGACCCCGAGGGCATCGACCTGGCAGCATCGCCCTCGTCCACAACACTCGCCAGGTTGCGGGTGTCGAGAAAGGCCTGCACCACGACACTCCGCGGTTCTGACTCACCCGCTGCGCGTTGCAGCGCGAACAGGAAGAAAGGAATCTGACTTGCCGCATGCACGTTGGTGACAGTTACGCTCCGATCTGCCGCGACAGAATAGAGCTCCTTGAGGAACCTATCGCATTTCTCGACGTACTGGTCGATTCGGTCTTCGTAATCCTTCTCCTCTTGAAGAGACAGCCGTTCCTCCTCCGCCACCTTGCTGGTTAGCTGGAACCCGAGAGTTTTTTTTTGCGCCTGCAACTCGCCCCCGCACAAATGCCTTGGGGGATGCTTGATCTGCATTTTCAGGTCTTCGATCGCCCTTCTCACAATGGCCAGGGCGTTGGTGACCGCAAGGATATCTTGCTTGGAACTGATTTTTTCGGCCATCAGCATGGGGTCGCAGAGCTCTGGATTCGAGACGATTTCGCGAGCGACTTCGGCGGTACCCGTGATGATGTTCCGATCCTTCGCTGTGCCTTCGTATTCGGCGTTGACGACATCCAGCAGGATGTCACGATAGCTGATGTTGCTGCTGCGCATCATGGGATTCGCGTTCATCATAAAGAACCCGCTCAGTCTGATCGGATGCGCGCCGCCAATCCTTTGCCGGACGTAGTTAAGTACGCGTAGCAATTCTTCGAGATTGGCAAACGACCAGACGCGGTGGTTCTGGTCGTCCTGAACGAGGCCCAAGTCTTTCAGATCATCCGGGCAGCAGAACGGCGTCGGTTCCACGCAACTGTCAGGCGGAGCGGTGTCAGACATTGAGCAACTCCTCGCGGTAACGCCCTTCGGTCTGGTGATTGAAGCGGACCAGCCGGATGCCGGTTGGAATCAGCGCGGCGATCTCATCGGCGACCTGCAACAGCTCCGCAAAGGATACGCTGCACATCGCCTTACACCAGGCCTCGGCTAGTCCAGCCGGGTCGAACAGGTCGGCACCAACGCAAGGCGGCTCCTCCTGTACTCCAAGGCGGGCCGACAGTCGGCGGAAGGCCAGAGAACCCGGCAACGGGATCAGCGGCGTGGCGACCAGAGACCGAACATTGTCGAACATGGTCAATTGGCGGGCGAAGGCCAGGGTTTCTGCCAGGCTCACGGCGTCCTCGCCGGGACCGCCGAGCACCAGACCGGCGCAAGTGACGTCGATCCCGGCAGCGGCGAGCAGTTCGGTCGCGCGCAAGTTCTGGGCCCGCGTGGTGTGCTTCTGCATGGCCGCCAGCATGCGGTCGCTGCCTGACTCGTAGCCGATGAACACGGCGATGCAGTTCATCCGTCGCAGCAGCGCCACCCGGGTGGCGTCGATCTCGTCGGCACGCGCGAAGCAATAGAAGCTCGGCCGTACCCCGGTCACCTTGCTGACTGCCTCGGCAGCATGGGCGACCCCTGCCATGTGTCGCGGGCTCGCGGTGAAGTCGGCGTCGCTCAGACGGATATGATCCACCCCGAAATCGCGCACCAGGTGGAGCAGGTTGGCCTTGATCAGGTCGACGGGAACCTTGGGGTTGATCTGTTCGATCGAGCAGAAAAGGCATTTGTGGTCGCCACCGTAGACACATCCGCGTTGCGTAAAAAGCGGTGCAGCGAGCCGGACGTCGCAAAGCCGGCCCAGTCGTTGGAAACGCCGAAAATACGAATGGAGGTCGAGCGGGGTGAAGTCGAGCGGTGTCGGCAGTGGATCAATATGCCAACGGGACAGTAAGGGCGCGGTCGTGCGAACCTTCCCGTCGGCGATCCGCACGAGCCCAGGGATATCGGCAGACGGAAGATCACCCCGCTCCAGGCTGGAAATCAAGGCCGTCCAGCCAGGTTCAGCCGACCCATACAAGAGGTAGTCGAACGGCCGCCGCCCAGCGCACATCAAATCCGAGATCTGGGCGCACAAGTGGGTGATGTGAATGCCACCGGCGATGACCACCGCGCCGCGGGCGCGTGCCGCATGGGCGAGTTCAAGCGCGTTCGGGTAGTTGTACGTGGTGCAACTGAGCGCCACGATGTCCGCAGGGCGCGCGGCGAGGGCCTGGTCGATGTCGGGTTGGTCGAGCAGCGTGCCATCGAGAAACCTTACGCCATCGCGCAACCGCGGCGGCAGGGATGCGTACAGCGCGAGCGGGCCTAGAGGCGGTTCGCATGCGTAGTTGCCGCTCCCGGTCACCGACGGCGGGTAGACCAGGTCGATTGACAGGGTCACTGTGGTGGCACCGCGCTGGAAGGTGCCCCGACCCCTTCCCACAGACGGGTGCGGATGTCGAGCGGCGCGGCAATCAGGCCCTGTGCGTGCATGAAGTCGGCCTTGACCTGATTGCGCGCGATGTCTTTATCTGAAAGCCGGATGTCGATCTGGTCCAGCGTGGTTGCGGCAAAGTTGGGATCGACGACCTCGAGTCGCGCCAGCAGCTCCGTCGGCATTCGGGAGTCGACGGCAAACCATTGATCCGTTTCTGCGCGGTGCTGCGCGGTGAACAACAGCGCCTGACGCCAGGCCTCGAGGAAGCGGGACACGTTGTCGGGGTAGCGATCGAGATAGTCGTTGGCGACCAGCATGAAACCGACCCCCACCGCCGTCTTGAGCACCCGCGCCGAGTTGGCGTCCGTCATCAGCGTCGTGGTCGGCTCCCAGGCCATGATCGCCTCGACCCGCCCCGCCGCGATCGCCTCCGCCAGTTCGTTGGGCGCCAGATTGATCACCCGCACCGTCTCGCCGATGACCAATCCGGCCTCTTCGAGCCAGCGATAGAGGGTTGGTTGGGGCCCCGAACCGAATGGTACGCCAATGGTTCGACCGCGCAGGTCGGCAACGGTCTCGGCCGGCACATCCTCACGAACCATCAAGGCGTATGGAAAATAGATGGTGCGCGAGACGACGGACCAGTTGGGAGAGCGCGCCAAGAGGCTGATCGCCGGTGCATCACCCACGACGGCGACATCGACCGCGCCGGCAAGCGCGGCCTCATTGATTGGGGGGCCAAACAAGAAGCTGCGAAACGTCGCCCGCGCCCCCGTCCGGGTCAAGATATCGCTGTGAATCAGGGCCTCGACCACTTGTCCGGTGGTTGCCCAGGAGGTCATCCAGGCGACTCGCAGCGGTGTCGGCCCGACACCTTCATCCCCAACTGGTCCCCCGGCCATTTTGGTAGAGGTCTGCCAAAACAACCAGCCGGCAGCAAACACGCAGACAACTAGGACCGCCCCAAGGGGAAACCAAACTTTCTTCATGGTGTAATCGCTCGATCAGGGGCAAATTAGGGGCCCGGAATGGCTTGAAGCGTCGTCCACAGGCGGCCCCTCAAGTTCAAAAAACGCTCGGTCAAACGCAATTCTGGGATTCGCGGCCAGGGCAGATCGATCTCGATCACCTCCGCAATACGCGCCGGTCGCGGAGACAGGATAAGTACGCGGTGGCAAAGGAACACCACTTCCTCCAGGCTGTGGCTTACCAGAATCGTGGTGCGCCCCACCCGGTGCTGCAAACTCGCGATCTCGTTTTGCAGTTTTTCCCGCATCTCGCTGTCGAGGGCCGCCATCGGTTCGTCCATCAAGATGAGCCGCGGGTCCGTCGCTAGCGCACGCGCCAAAGCGACGCGCTGCTTCATTCCACCGGACAATTGAGCCGGGTAGAACGCGCCGAAGTCAGTTAAACCAACCACGTTGAGCCAGGTCTCTGCCTTTTCGCGCGCGGTCGGCGCCGGCACCCCTAGCGCCTGCAACGCGAACATCACATTGGCCAATGCACTTTTCCATGGGAAGAGACTGTCCTCCTGAAAAACGTAGGACACGAGAACGCTCGGTCCAAGGATCTTCTGTCCGTGCAAGGACACGTTCCCACCGCTCGGTTCCTGCAAGCCCCCGATGATCTGTAGGAGCGTGCTCTTGCCGCAACCGCTTGGCCCGATCACACCGATCACCTCGCCGGCCGCGACCGTTACCGAGATGTCATCCAGAACAAGAAGACTACCGCGATCCCCGGTCGAAAACGACTTGGAGAGATGACTCACGACTAGTTCCGGAGGCGTGCTGGTGTTGGTCATCCACGACGCTCCCTCAACCAGGGTGTGAGCGCATCGCCAAGCCAAAGCGTGACGCGATTCATAAGATAGTGCCTGAAAGAAAACCCTAAAAAATCGCCGTCCCCCCGTGCTGCTGACCGAATTGCGACCATGGCTTTTAGCCCATTTCCGTTGCTCAACACG
>RZZN01000364.1 GCA_009929855.1 Gammaproteobacteria bacterium | reverse complement strand
TTTCTGGTCGCCTTGCCGCTGATGCCGGAGTCCCCGGCATGATCCGTGTTTGCCTGATCGAGGACGATCCCATCATGGGCGAGGCCCTGGTGCAGCGTCTCGAGCTGGAAGGCTTCGCCGTGGTCTGGCATCGCACCGGTGGCGATGGCATGCGCGCCTTGGCGGCGGGCGTGGACGACCTCGCCGTCATCGACGTCAATCTTCCGGATCTCTCCGGAGCGGATCTTTTCGCGCGTCTGCTCGACGAACGGGTGCGTCTCCCACCCAGTCTCTTCATCACCGGTTACGGGACCATCGAGGATGCGGTGCGTCTGCTCAAGCTCGGTGCCGCAGACTATCTCACCAAGCCGCTCGATCCGGCGGCCTTGATCGATAAGCTCCGGGCGCTCGCCGGGGTGGGCGGTACCCGAGGAGATCGTCGGCCGGGCGACGAGCCGCTCGGGATCTCCGCGTCGATGCGACACCTCGCCGGCGAGCTTGCGAGGATGGCACGCCACGCCCAGACCCCGCTCCTGATCTGCGGAGAATCGGGTGTCGGCAAAGAGGTGGTCGCACGCTACCTGCACCGACTCCAATGTCCTAACGCGCCCTTCGTCGCCGTCAACTGCGCCGCCCTGCCCGAGACCCTGATCGAGGCTGAGCTCTTCGGTCACGAGAAGGGCGCCTTCACGGGTGCCGACCGCCGCCGAGCCGGCGTCTTCGAGCAGGCAGGCAACGGCATCCTCTTCCTTGACGAGATCGGTGACATGCCGCTCGCACTTCAGTCGCGGCTGCTGCGCGTCGTCCAGGATCGTCAGCTGACGCGCATCGGGGGCAGCGAGCCGGTCGAGGCCCCGGCGCGTCTGGTCTGCGCGACGCACCAGGATCTTGCGGAACGCGTGCGCGAGGGGCATTTCCGAGAGGATCTCTATTATCGCGTCCGCGTCCTCGAGATCCGGATCCCGCCCTTGCGCGAGCGTCCTGAAGACATCCTCTGGCTCGCCGAGCGGTTCGTCGCCGATTACGGTCGACGTGTGCCGCAGGAGCGACGGGTGTTGACACCCGAGGACCGCGAACGACTGCTTCAGCACAGCTGGCCCGGGAATGTACGCGAGCTTCAGCACACACTCGAGCGCGCCTGCATCCTGGGGCGGGGTGAACGGCTCGCCCTGAATGACACCCCGGATGCGCCGG
>RZZN01000363.1 GCA_009929855.1 Gammaproteobacteria bacterium | reverse complement strand
GCGCGGCCAAGTCCGAGTCCATGGCTTGGTGACGGATGTGCGGGGATTTGGCAGGACCCTCGAAATTTCCTACCCTTGGAAGTGCAAACTAACCGAGGGGTCGGAAAGATGTTCGAAGATCCTGCCGAGATTGACTTTAGACCAAGCGCGAGCGCTGCGCTACCCGGCCGTTCGAGACTCGGCCGTGGGATCGGGTCGTGACGCGGCGCACACGCTTGGAGCAAGCCGAGCGCATCGCGGCGGCCGAAGCACGGCTGGCGGCGGGGGAGACGCAACGCGCCGTGGCCACCGAGATGGGTATTGCGCGCAGCACCTTGCGCGACGGGTGCGGGGAGGTTCCGCGCGGGGATCCGCCGACGGGCTTGACGGCCTTCGCACGCACCCCGGAGGGGATCGCTTGGTTGCATCGGATGGTGCTGGCGGCGCATTTCAGCATCACCTTGCGGGCGGCGGGCGGTACCCGGCTGGTGAGTGAGTTTCTGGAACTGAGCGGACTGTCGGCCTTCGTCGGGGTCAGCGACGGCGCGCAGCACGCGCTCAATGTCGGCTTGGAAGCGGCCGTGGTCACGGTGGCCGCGGAGCAGCGCACGGCGCTTGCCGAGGGCATGCCGGCGCGTGCGGTGACGGTGTGCGAGGACGAAACCTTCCATCCGGGGATCTGCTTGGTCACCATCGAGCCGGTGTCGAACTTCGTTGTCCTGGAGCAATACGCCGCGGATCGCACCGCGGCGACCTGGACGGCCGCGCTGGAGGGCGCCTGCACGGGGCTCGCCGTGGAGGTGATCCAGAGCACCGCCGACGAGGCCAAGGCGTTGCGCCGGCATGCCGAGACGGATCTCGGTGCGCATCATTCCCCGGACCTCTTTCACGGCCAACACGAGGTCTCCAAAGCCACGTCCTTGGCGTTGGCGCGCGATCTGCGCCGGGCTGAAGCCGGCGTCGCCGCCGCGCAGAAGCACTGGGAGGCCGAGCGCGCGGCGCAGCAGGCGTTCGAGGCGCGCGTGCCGCGCCCGCTCGGGCGTCCACCGGCCTTCGAGACGCGCATTGCCGCCGCCCTGAGCGCGCTGGTCGCCGTTGAGGCCGAACGCGACCGCGCACGGGAGCGGCAGAGCGAGGCGCGCGCATTGATCCGCGAGCTCGGTGTGCTGTATCACCCGTATGATCCGGTGGATGGA
>RZZN01000130.1 GCA_009929855.1 Gammaproteobacteria bacterium | reverse complement strand
CGGACTGCGCTTCGGCAGCGGCAATGCCGACTGCTCCAGTGTCGACTGGTCGACGCCAACGGCCTTCGCGAGCCCACGGCCGCAGTGCAACAACGCGAGTCAGATCCACACCAGCAACGGCACCCTCGGCACACCGGCGACCGAGATCGCCGCCCTCAACTGCGCGCGCGTGGTCGTACGCTGTACAGGCGCCTGCAATTGAGCGGCCGCTCCTTGGCCGGATCACGGTTGCCGCAGAACAGGATCAACCGGCACATCCAGGCCTCGTACGCCTGCTCGGTGCGGATCGAGTACTGGCGGCGACGAATCTCCGCAGCGATCCGCCCCAACAGCACCCGAAGCCTCTCGCGAGCCCCGTCCAGCGCCGATGGCGTGTTGCGCTTCTCCTTGAATCGCGCGCCGGCTCCCATCGACGCGGGCGCGGGTAGCATCAGTCCAGGCCTTGGCTCATCAAGCGTAACCGTTCCAGTACGACGGGAACGCGCAATTCATCCTCCAACAGGCCTGGCAGGGCGTTGGAAAAATCCGCGTTAGCCAGCAGTCGGCCCAGTTCCCTGGCGACAAAGGCCCGCAGTCCCTCGTTGGCCCGCGATATCTCGTCGACGATCTCCAGACGACCATCCACCACATTCAGCACATCTTCCAGGTCATGACTGAACAGGTCGCGACCGCCACGGTCGATAAAGGCCTCTAGCCCGATACGCAGGGCATCCAGCAAGGCAAGCATCTGATAGAGCCGCTCGTCCCTCAGGGCGGCCTCAGGGACCTGCGGGCACAACGGCTCAATCGCGCTGCCTTTCACCGTCCCTTCTGGGTGCGGCCAGACAGGGATATCTCCCGGGGGGCTGAGAATCTCGGTCTTGAGCGGCGCTGCCGCATAGGCGGTGGGAAGGCCCCGTCGCTGCGCCCCCGGTTTGGTGGGAAAGACGTAACGCACACCGTGAAGCGAAAACTCGATCAGGGCACTGCGGACCACCTGCCACTGCCCACGCCCCGCCTGCACCGCAAGACCGGACTCCAGACAACGCTGCACGCCGCGATGAACCTGGGAGGCGCTCAGCCCGAGTGCCTCGCCAAGCTCCGCATAAGTCATGGCCAAACCAGGATTCGCAGCCTTCTTATAGAGCACCAGCAGATCTTGAGGTCTGAGCGACATCGGGATATTCCGTATTCCAGAATATGGAATATCCTGGAGGATATGGCAGTGAAGTCAATCCCCAGATCACCCACTGACTCACTCACTGACCAACGCCACGAACCGATCGAGTTGGCTCAAGGCGCCACGGCGCCCCAGAGCAGCAGCGCAACGACGAGGAGCATGAGTCCGGCGACCGGCCACTGACGCAGCTGCCGATCGAGGGTCTCGACGGCGGCGCCGATGGCCGCGGCCAGGCGCGCGGCGGGGGCGCCGATCACGAGGATGTCGCCGGCAGGCACACGCGGCAGTCGATCGCCCCAGCGCCAGAGCGCCAGCGCCGCGATGGCACCAAACAACAGCGGCCAGAGCGCCTTCCAGAGGGCCGTCGGCGCCATCGCGGCGGTCAGCCAGATCTCCGAGGTCCCCAGACCGAGCAATGGCAACAACGCCCAGGGCAGTAGCAGCGCGGCGAGTGCCATGACCCACCAGGGCAAAAGACGCCACAAGGCCCCCTCGCTGACCGCCGGGCGCTCGCTGCGCCAGAGCAGCCGAGCAAAGTGCAGCATCAAGAGCGCCGAGCCGGCGGAGGAGAGTGCCGCGAGCAGGCCGATATCGGCGTCGTCGAACAGGGGCTTGAGGGCAAGCTTGGCTGCAGCGCCGCCGGTCAGCGGCAACCCGGCGATACCCAGACCGAGCACGGCGGCCACCAGCAGGATCGGCCAGCGGCGCCGGGCAACGGCCTCGGTGATGACCCCCACGCCGAGGAAGAGCGCGCCCTTGGCCAGCAGGTGATGGGCGGCGTATAGCGTCAGCAGCGGCACGGCCGCCGGCTCGGCACCGCTCAGGGCAAGCCCCGTCGCGGCCGCGATCAGGCCCATCTGGCTGACGGTGGAGTAGGCGAGGACGGTCTTGGCATCGTCCTGGGTGATGCCAACCGCCACGCCAAAGAATGCCGTGATCAAGCCAAGGATGAGCAGGGTATCACCCCAAATTGGGCCCCAGACCGCCGCGCCGGCATCGAGCGGCAGGAAGCGGATGAGCCCGATGACGCCGGCCTTGACGGCGATACCGCTGAGGATGGCGGAGGCCGGAAAGGGCGCCGCGGTATGCGCCAGCGGCATCCAGACATGCACGGGCACCAGCGCCAGCTTGAGCGCGAAGCCGATCAGCAGCAGCGTCATGGTGATCGCAGACCAGGGCGAATCGCCAAGTGCCGCAACCGAGCGGCCGATCTCGAGGCTCGCGCCCGGGAGCGCATCCGCGAGCAGCACGAAGGCAAGCAAGAGCGCGATCTCGCCGAGGATGGCGAGCAGCAGGTAGAGACTGGTGGCGCGACGCGCGAACGCGGTGCCGGTATGCGCGATCAGCCCAAAGACGGCCAGGCTGACGAGGGCATAGGTCAGGTAGAAGCTGAGCAGATCAGCGGCCACGAAGACGCCCAGACTGCCGGTCAGCGTCAACAGCCAGAACAGGGTGAAGCGGCCGCGGTTCGGCGAGTCGCGCAGCATCGGCGCGGCATAGACGCCCGCCGCGGCCCAGAGCAGCGCGGCCACGCCCAGCAGCACCGCGCCCGCGCGGTCGGCGACCAGGCCGATGGCAAGGCCCTCCGGATCGAGCGTTAGCCGGATCGCGGTCACTTCGCCATCGGCGATCAGGATCGTCGTCAACGTCGCGGCGGCCAGCGCCGGCAGCGGCATCAGCCCCAGGACACGCCATAGACGCTCCCGAACCGGCCGCGCAAAACACCCGAGCACGGCGAGGACTGGTGTCACCAGGCCGAGGACCAGCAAGAGCTCCGCGCTTGTCACGGCCGGCATCATGGCAAGAGCGCTCCCGTGACGGCCGGTTGAGCCGACCAGTCGAGTATCGCCGCCGGCTCGCCTTCGCGGCCGATCTTCAGCACCTCGAACGAGGCCAGCGGCAGCAGTCCGAGCAGGACCGAGACGACCGCCAGGAGCAGTACGATGAGCTCCCGCGAGCGCGCCACTGGCTGCAACGGCCGCGGTGCCGACTCGCCGCCCGAGAAGCCGGCCACGACCAGCACGCGATAGAGATAGGTCCCGGTCAGCACGCCGCCACCCAGGATCACCAGCATCCACCACCACTGTCCAGTCTCCAGCCCGGCACGCAACAGCAGCCACTTGGCGGCGAAGCCACCGCTCGGCGGCAGCCCCATGAGTGACAAGCCGGCAAGCGCGAAGGCCGTCAAGGTGATGGGCAGCGCCCGCACCAGACCGCCCAGCTCGCCGATGCGGTCATGCCCCATGGCGACGGCGATGAGTCCCGCCCCCATGAACATCGAGGCCTTGGCAAAGGCATGAGAGACCAGCTGCAGAACGCCGCCTGTCCAGGCCGGCGGTGTCGTGTCGCCTGCCGCGGCCAGCAGGGTCACCGGACTCAGCACGAGCGGAAAGACCAGGAACAGATAGCCCAGCTGGGCCAGGGTCGAGTAGGCGATGAGCATCTTCAGCCGCGTCTGGCGAATCGCCAGGATGCCGCCGAACAGGATGGCGAAGGCGCCGAGCGCACCGAGTCCCTGGGCGATCTGCTGCCCGTCGTGGGGCGGCAGCAGATCGAGCCAGAGCTTGAAGATCAGATAGAAGGAGCCCTTGACCACGAGCGCCGAGAGCACGGCACTGGCGGCGGCGGGGGCACCGGCATGGGCCGGCGGCAGCCACAGATGCAGGGGCACCAGCGCCGTCTTCGCGAGCAGGCCCGCGGTCATGAGCACCACCGCGGCAAGCGCGGCCGGCTCCGCGGAGCCGCGCACGGCTGCCGCGAGCTGGCCGATATCGAGTGTGCCATAAGCGCCGTAGAGCAGGGCCACACCGAGCAGATAGAGCACTGACCCGAGCAGCGCGAACAATAGATACCGCAGTGCCGCCTGCAGGGTCTCGGCGCTGCCCTTGAGACAGACCAGCGGCACCGCCGTGAAGGTCAGCAGCTCGATGGCGACATAGAGGTTGAACAGGTCCTGACCGATGAAGACCGCGTTCAGCGCCGCCCAAAGCCCGAGCAGCAGGGTCCAGAAGGCCAGCGGCGCACGTGCCTCGTCCGCATTCGCCGGGGTTGTGAAATCGGCGCGGGCATAGAGTCCGACGCCACCGATCACCAACGCCGTGGTCAGCAGCAGCGCGGCCGACAGACCGTCGACGCGCAAGGCCACACCGAGCGGCGGTGCCCAGCCGCCGATGGCGTACTCCAAGGGCGCGCCGTGCTGGAGCACCAGCGCCGCGATCGCCAGCGCAACCGCAAGCCCGAGCGGCAGTATCCCAAGGGCGATGCGCTCGGCCGCCCGCCCGCCGAGGACGAAGCCGAGCAGCATCGCCAGCACCGGCAGCACGAGCAAGGCCACCAGCAGGGCATCCGACCAACCACTCAGCGCCTGCATCAGGCCCCCCGTATCGAGCAGACCCGGACTCATCCCATCTCCTCAGCCGGTGCGCGCTCGGCCTCTCGCGCGGATGCCGGATCGGTTGCAGGTGGAAGTGCGTCATCCACATCGCCGAGCCCAGCCGTCTCAGCCAGACGCACCAGCAGACCGACCGCCAGCGCGGTGGCGGCGAAGGCGACCACCAGGCCGGTGATCACGAGCGCTTGCGGGACGGGATCGCCAGAGAAGCCGGCGCCCGCGCCGCGCAGGGCGATCACGCCGAAGAGCAGGAAGACGCCGCTGCCGAGCAGATTGAAGGCGAGGATCTTGCGCAGGGCACTGGCCCCAACGATGAGACCATAGAGTCCCAGCCCGACGAGCAGCGAGCCAAGGTGTCCGTACAGGGTGATCGGGCTCATTCTGGCGTGCCTCTACCGGAGTCGATCTCCGCCGGTCGCCCGGCTGCCTGATCGGCTGGCTCACTTGATGGATCGGGGACGGCGCAGCGGACGGACGCCAGCCCAGCCAGAATCAGACCCAGCACGACGGCGACCGACAGCATCAGCACCACCTCGATGATGAGGATCAACGGCTTCTCCAGCCCCTCCGGATAGGCCAGGAAGTCACCGGCCAACCAGATCCCGGCCAGGCCGATGCAGAAGAACACCAGCGGCCCGAGCGCGGCCAGCACCCGCGGCAGCCGCCTCGTCGCGGCGATCGGGCGCGCCAGCCCGGCGACCATCGCCAGTGCCCAGACCCCGGCCAGCAGGGCGCCGGCCTGGAACTTGCCGCCCGGCAGGCTCGCGCCGATCCAGAATAGATGCAGGGCCACCAGGACGCCGAGCGGCAGCAGCATCTGGGCCAACAGCACCAGGGCGGGCGGTGGATGAGGCAGCGGCAGCCAATCCGGGCGCTGGCTCCAGCCCCGGTCGGGGCTCAGCGACCAGAAGGCGATCAGTGCCAAGACCAGCACCACGGTCTCGAACAGGGTGTCGACGGCGCGGAAGGCCATCAGTACCCCGGTGACCGGATTCTCCAACGCCGTCGCGGGCAGCTCGGCCGCAACAGACGCGGCCAGTGAGGGCGCGGGCGTCGGCAGGCTCAGGACCACGGCGGCGAGCCCGACGGCAACCGTGCCCGACAGCGCCGCCGCAAGCAGGTGCAACGGCCAACGCCGACCGCGTGCCGGCCGCTCCTGCGGCATCCGGGCGCTCGCGCCCAGCACCAGCAGCCCGATCAGACCGCCGCCGATGGCGGCCTCGGTCAGCGCCACGTCGGGCGCACCGAGACGCACCCAGACCAACGC
>RZZN01000362.1 GCA_009929855.1 Gammaproteobacteria bacterium | reverse complement strand
TTTCTGTGCCATGCTCTCTACCCCCGTGCGTGAAACCTGAGCGCATCATGCCGAGCGTGCAGTGGGGGGGATAGATGTATTTCTCCGGACGCTTACGGAACAGCCGGAAGCACTTGCCGTGCTCGGCACCTATCGCTGGATGCGCAGCCCTGGGCTGATCACCCTCTACCGGAGCAACCTCGGGGCCTACTGGAACAGTCTGCTCCGTCAGGTCCAGCACCAATATCCCTACCTCACGCGCAAGGAGGCCGAGCAGATCCTTCGGATGGTGGTGGTGTTGGTGTATCAGCACGAGCGCTTCCACTATGTCTGCGACTTCAGCCGGCGCCTGCTTGGCGGGCGTTTCGACCGCTGGCACGAGGAGGCCTTGGCCGTGGCCTGGGAATGGCACTGGCTGCGCGGACAGGATCGCTGGAATTCCTTCTACGGGCTGCTGCATCCGGCGCTGCGCCGTCTGGTGGTGCAGGCGCTGTTCGATCATCGCGCGCCCGGCTATCGGGATTGGCGCCAATTCGCCAACCATGGCGTGTTTCTGGATGCGCTGAACGCCTACCTCGATCCCGCGGGCGCGCAGACCATCGCCGGCGCCCGCTTCAACTTCGCCGCCTGGGCGCTGGCGCACATCCCCGACGACGCCAATCCCGGCTGGGAGGAGCAGATCGGTCCCTAAGGCGCAGGGGCGTCCTGCCCCTGGGCGCTGTCCGTCTGCTCGATCAGCAGTGCCGCGAGCTGGTAGGCATCGCGCACCATTCGCGCCGTCTTGTTTTCGTGCACAAGGGTGGTCCAGCGCGTGTTGGCGGGCCGGTTCTGGTAGAAGCCGAACAACAGTCCCTCGGCGGCGAGGAGGGCGGCCTCGTTCACCCGTTCATCGTCCGCCCGGGCGTCATCGCGCTGTTGCGCAAAGCGGCGGGCGCTGTGCACCATTTGCTGATGGCTGAACTGTGGTCCCTGGAGCCAGGTGGTGCGCATGAAGAAGACCGAGAGCAGCGTCTTCAGGATGCGTGCGGCGGCATGGTCGATGAATGGCATCTGGGAGTCGCCTGTGACATACACCTGGTCTAGCCTTGAGGGCTCGTTTAGATAGTGCCTGAACGGAAACCGCTTTATTCATGCAGAACAATGGGTTAAAATATTTCTCGACTCCGAAGATCGCGAGCCTGCTCGGCGTCCTGAGGCT
>RZZN01000361.1 GCA_009929855.1 Gammaproteobacteria bacterium | reverse complement strand
GCGCTCGCGAAGCGCGGCGGCCTCGGTGCGGGCGATCTCGGCCTGCTCGATCGACGCCACCTCGGCAGCGACCTGGTCATGCTCTGCCTGCGCTTCGACCAGTCCCTCCTGAGCCGCCAGCAGTTCGGCCAGCACCGGCCCGCTCGGCTGGCTCAGCACGCCTTCACTGGCATCCATCTCTTCAATAGCCTTGCGGCCATTGATAGAGTTGCGGAAGTAGGCGCGCACAAAGCGCTCGATAGCCTCATCGGACACCTCGGCCTTCACGGCCTGCCGGAAGCGCTCGAAAGTCGCGCCCCAGGTCCGCTCGAGGTAGCGCCCGGTCTCCCAGTCCTGGGAAAAGGTGAAGCCTGCGATCCCCTCGGCCAGCTCGACCTGCCAGGTCGAATGGGACCACTTGCCGTTCTCCGTGTAGTCCTCCTTGACCACCCGCGCGACTCCGGGGATCGACTCTCCGCGAAACTCGACGATCAGATCCTTCTCGCCGACGCGAGCAAGAAGGAGGTTCAGGTGGCTCAGGCTGCGGGGCCCGAGCTGGTTGTTGAGCGTAATAACTTTCATCCCCGCTCTCCCTGTTGGTTGGTCCGACCATCATGCGCTGATGGCCGGTCCCGGTGTTGTCTCACAAGCTTGTGGCAAGCTCCGTTGCCGATGCGGCGAGCTGCGCTTCCAGATCCTCGCAAAATGCGGTGACGTCGCCTTCGCGGCACGACTCGGTGATCAGGGCTTCCAGGTCGCCGACCTCGGTGTCGTCGGTGATTCGGCGATAGATGCCGTCGCCGCCGCGCTCGGCATAGCCCTCGGCGAAGACCGACCCGTCAAGGTTCCCGATGCCGGGGCACCGGACGATGGCGATGAAGTCGCCGTCCGGGACCGCCCCAGAATCGATGATCTGGTGGCTGCCGTCCGCGAAGACGGCGAGATGGGCGCCGTACTCGGCGCACAGAAAATCGGCGAGCGTGGCGTTTGTCGTGGTGATTGTGTTGATGGTCATGTCTTCTCTCCAGGTTAAGGCCGTCCGTGGCCGGGCGGCG
The DNA here is from genome assembly GCA_009929855.1 of Gammaproteobacteria bacterium. Taxonomy (GTDB): domain Bacteria; phylum Pseudomonadota; class Gammaproteobacteria; order Chromatiales; family Chromatiaceae; genus Thiocapsa. The sequence continues at coordinate 144 of RZZN01000361.1, read as the reverse complement.
GGCTGCTATTCGACGCTCCAGGTTTCGGCGCCGTCCTTTTGGAGCGCGCGGCAAAACTCGATCATCTCTTGGCTGCCGATCACATACTGACGCTCGTCAGCCGGGACGAAGTTGCACCAAGCGCTATATTCGTCGCTGTCCATC
>RZZN01000056.1 GCA_009929855.1 Gammaproteobacteria bacterium | reverse complement strand
TCCGCGTCGCGACTGGCCTTCCTCGGGGCGAGGACGCCCCGACTCCCTTGGGTGCCTGCGGCCCACAAGGAGTCAGTGTCTCCAAGCCCCAAAGGAGTGTAAGCCTCTAGGCCCCAAAGGAGTCGGGGCCTCTAGGCCCTAAAGGAGTCGGGGCCTCCAGGCCCCGAGTGAGGATCTTCACGATTTCGAGCGCGGTGATCGAGGAGATTTCGAGCTAAGCGGGCACTATCACTGGCGTCGCAATCACTGTCATGGCCGTCATCGGTCGCGCGAGGCGCGGTCGACTCAACAAGGTGGTCTGACCCGCGTGGGCCGCGCCGTTCATGCGCGCGACTCGGACACCGACTCGCCCGCGGGTTTCAGCCGTAGCCCGCGCGGGACGACCCAGCGCTCGGCCAACTCGAAGAGACCCTGCAGGAACAGGGCGAGGAGGGCGGAGGGGATGGCCCCCTGCATGATGAGCGCGGTGTCGTCGAGCCGGATGCCGGTGAGGATCGGCTGGCCATAGCCGCCGGCGCCGATGAGCGCGGCCACGGTGGCGGTGCCGACATTGAGCACGGCCGAGGTCTTGATCCCGGCGAGGATGGTGTTGGCGGCGAGCGGCAGCTCGATCCGGCGCAGCCGGGCGGCGGGGGTGAGTCCGAGCACGTCGGCCGATTCGCGGATCGGGACCGGGATGTCGCTGAGACCGGCGTAGGTGTTGCGCACGATCGGCAGTAGGCTGTAGAGGAACAAGGCGACCACCGTCGGCAGCCAACCGATCCCGAGCCAGGGGATGAGAAAGACGAAGAGCGCCAGCGAGGGGATGGTCTGGATGACCCCGGTCAGCCCCAGGATGAGCTGACCGAGCCGCGGACGCCGCGCGGCGAGCACGCCGAGCGGCACGGCGATCAGGATGGCCGCCGTCAGCGAGGCCCCGACCAGACCCAGATGCTCGAGCGTGCGCTGACCCAGCTGTCGCCAGAAGCCGAGGTGCGTCACCTCGACCTCCAGACCGAGCGTCTCGCTCAGCAACTCGGCCGCCGCCGCCTGCTCAGCGACACCCGCGAGCTTGACCGCGCCGTTCATGCGCGCCATGGTCGGCTCGTCGATCCGACCCTCCAGGGCCCGGAAGGCCGCGACGACCGCGGGGGCGCGCTCCTCCAGCTCGGCGCGATAGAGCAGGATCGCCTGATAGTCTTGGAAATAGCCCAGGTCGTCGGCGAGCATGCGCAGACCATAGTGGGCGATCTCGGCATCCGTGGTGTAGACCACGGTGACATCGAGATGACCGGCGGCCAGGCCTCGATAGACCAGGTCATGATCCAGACCCTGCACCCGCTCCTGGGGCAGTCGGTAGCGCGCCCGCAGACCGGGCCAACCATCGGCGCGGTCGAGGAATTCGCTGCTGAAGCCCAGTCTGAGATCGGGATGGGCACGCAGATCCGAGATCCGTCGCAGATCGAGCTGCTCGGCAAGCGTCTCGGGCACCGCGATTGCGTAGGTGTTCTGGAACCCCAACGAGTCCGTGGCCCGAATCCCGACCGCCGCGAGCGCCGCGGCCATTGCCTCGGGTGTCCCCGCCTCCTGGCCGGAGAGGATCTCGCGCACGAGTGTCCCGCTGTACTCCGGATAGACGTCGATCTCGCCGCTCAGCAGTGCACCCCACAGCAGCCGCGTCCCGCCAAGCTCGGCGCGATGGCGCGCCGGGTGACCGGCCTCCAAGGTCAGGAGCCGCAGGGTCTCGCCCAGGATCACCGATTCGGTGAATTTCTTGGAGCCGATCGCGATGGGGCCGGGCACTGTCTCTGCATCGGCGCGGGTCGGAACGGACCAGGCCGCCAGTACCAAGGCGATCAGCATGGCCAAGAGCGCGCCGGTCCAGATCTGCCCGGCACCCCGGATGCGGCCGAGGGTGTCAACCGGAAGGATCAGGGCGCCGCTCATCGCCCCACACCCATGAGGATGCGTTGCGGCTCGCGCTGGGCCGCGACGAACCGCGCGACGAACGGGTCGGCCGGCTGCTCCAGCAAGTCCTCGGGCGCGCCCTGCTGAACCAGATGCCCGGCGCGCAAGAGGACCAGTCGATTCCCGAAGAAGACCGCCTCGGCCAGGTCATGGGTCACCAGCAGCACCGTCTTGCCGAGCTCACTGAAGATCGCCTTGAGCTCGCACTGCAGCTCGACGCGGATCATGGGATCGAGCGCGCCGAGTGGCTCGTCGAGCAGCAAGAGTGCTGGGTCGAGCATGAGCGCACGCATCAGGGCGACACGCTGACGTTGGCCACCCGAGATCTCGATGGGGTAGCGGTCCAGGAGCGTGCCGGGGAGCCGGACCAGATCGGCGAGCTCCCGCAAGCGCTGCTCGCGCCGCTCGCGCGGCCAATCGAGCTCGCGGGCCATCAGTGTGACGTTGTCGCGCAGGCTCAGATGTGGAAAGAGACCGCCATCCTGGATCATGTAGCCCATCCGCAGACGCGCCGCCCGCAGCCCTCGCGGCTCCAGCGCCGCGCCATCAAAGCTCACCCGCCCGCGATCCGGCTGGATCAGACCCGCGGCGAGACGCAGCAGGGTGGACTTGCCGCATCCGCTCGGTCCGATCAAGACCGTGGTCCGCGCCGCCGGCACCTCGAGATCGACGCCGGCGAGCGCGGGGAGACCGCCATAGCCCTTGTGAACATCATGAAATTGCAGCATGCGCGGACCTGCTCCATGAGTGTTGAACCGGCCGCGCGAGTCCACCCGCGCCGCGTCTTGCGGCGCGGGTGGTGGAGGCGCGAAACGTCAGATCAGGCTGTATGAGACGGTCACGCCCGCCATGACGATCGACACGATGCTCATGAGCTTGATCAGGATGTTCAGGCTCGGGCCGGAGGTGTCCTTGAAGGGGTCGCCGACCGTGTCGCCGATCACCGAGGCGCGGTGCGCGCGTGAGTTCTTGCCGCCGTGATGGCCCGACTCGATGTATTTCTTGGCGTTGTCCCAGGCACCGCCTGCGTTCGAGAGGAAGACCGCGAGCACGAAGCCGCTGGCCAATCCGCCCATCAGCAGTCCGATCACACCCGCCACCCCAAGCAGTAGACTCACCGCGATGGGCGCGGCAACCGCCAGCAAGGCCGGCAGGATCATCTCGCGCTGCGCGCCCATCGTCGAGATGGCGACGCAGCGCTCGTAGTCCGGCCGACTGGTCCCTTGAAGGATACCTGGATCCTCGCGGAACTGTCGCCGCACCTCCTCGACCATGAGGATCGCGGCGCGACCCACCGCCTGCACGGTCATTCCGCTGAAGGCGAAGGCGACCATCGAGCCCAGCAGCAAGGCGATCAGAACCGCCGGGTTCAGGAGGGTCACGTTGTAGAAGGTCATGAAGTCGACCAGGGTGGCCTGCGCCGTCTCCACCGTGCCGCCATGGCCGAGCGACAGGACGGTCTGGCCGCTGCGCACCAACTCGATGCGGATGACCTCGATGTAGGAGGCGATCAGGGCCAGGGCGGTGAGGGCCGCCGAACCGATCGCGAAGCCCTTGCCGGTTGCTGCCGTGGTGTTGCCCAGCGAGTCCAGCGCGTCGGTGCGCGCACGCACCTCCGCTCCCAGACCGCTCATCTCGGCGTTGCCGCCGGCGTTGTCGGCGATGGGTCCATAGGCGTCGCTCGCCAGTGTGATGCCGAGCGTAGAGAGCATGCCCACGGCCGCGATCGCGACCCCGTAGAGACCGAGGCTCATCTGGGTCAGATCGAACCCAGAAGCGAACAGGAAGGCCAGCATGGTGCCGGTCCCCACCGCTAGGACCGGGATCGTGGTCGAGAGCATGCCCACGCCGATTCCAGCGATGATGGTGGTCGCCGGTCCGCCCTCGGCCTGGTTGGCGATCAGCTGGGTCGGGCCATAGCTGGCCGAGGTGGAGTATTCGGTCGAGCGTCCGACGATGATGCCGGTCACCAGGCCGGTCACCACGGCGGCCCAGATCCCCCAGACGTTGGGGAGGCCGAGCAGCAAGAGCAGCAAGACGGTGGCCACCACGATCATGAGCGCGCTGGCATTGATGCCGCGCGAGAGCGACTGGAGCAGATCCTTCTGGGTCGCGCCTTCCTTGGTCTTGACGAGGAACACGCCTACGATCGACAAGAGGATCCCGATCCCGGCGATCGCCATGGGTGCCACCACCGCCTTGATCTGTAGGGTCGGATCCATCACGAAGGCGGCGGCGCCCAGGGCGGCGGCGGCGAGGATCGCGCCGACATAGGACTCGAACAGGTCGGCGCCCATGCCCGCGACGTCGCCGACATTGTCACCCACGTTGTCAGCGATCACCGCCGGATTGCGTGGATCGTCCTCGGGGATGCCGGACTCGACCTTGCCCACCAGGTCGGCGCCCACGTCCGCGGCCTTGGTGAAGATGCCACCGCCGACCCGCGCGAACATGGCTTGCAGGGATGCGCCGACGCCGAAGGTCAGGATGGTCGTGGTGATCAAGACCATCCGCACCCCTTCACCCGCGTCTCCCGCCGGGACCAGAAGGTTGGCCAGGATGAACCAGAAGGCGATGTTGCCCAGGCCCAAGCCAACCACGACCAGTCCCATGACCGCGCCGCTGCGAAAGGCGATCCGCAGTGCTTCGGGGAGCGAGGAGCGCGCCGCCGCGGCGGTTCGTGTCGAGGCGCGGGTTGCGGTCTGCATGCCGAAATAGCCGGCGAGCGCCGAGAAGAATCCTCCGAACAGGAAGGTCACGGGCAACCAGTCACTCTGTGCCTGGAGGCCATAGGCCAGGAAGCCGAAAACCACGGCCAGGAGCACGAACACCAGGGCCATGATCTTGTACTGCTGGCGCAGATAGGCCATGGACCCTTGCCGGACATGCTCGCCGATCTCCTTCATCCGCTCGGTGCCTTGATCTTGGCTCACCATGTCCTTGTAGAAGATCCAAGCAAAGATCATCGCCAGCAACGCGGCAAGCGGCGCGATCCAAAAGACAGGCTCGTTCATGGGTACTCCATGGGGTATGGAACAACTGGTAGACCCCGGCGCGGGGATGCGCCGGGTACGGCCGGGGACTAAAGGATACCGAGTGGTCGGGACGTTTTGATGACCTATTCTAGCGCGGTGACCTGCGCGGATCGCCACCAGTTGCGATGACGGTTTTCCAGGTCATCGCGATCGGGGAAGCGATAGAAGGCGAATTCCTGCTGGTCGCCGACGTAGAACCCGCCCTGCACCATGCGATAGAGCACCCCCTCCTTGACCTGCTTGAACACCAGCTTGCTGGGCTTGGTGTCGTTGTGCTGCATCTCGAAGAGCACGTCGCGCAGATGGTCAAGGTTCGAGTAGGGCAGGTCGCGTGCCGGGCTGTTCAATGGGTCGAGGGCGAGATCGTCGAGTCGCAGCTCCGAGAAGACGATGCGCGGGACATGGATCGGGATCGCCGGATTGGTGATGGCGTCGCAGAAATCATGGGGTTCGAGTCGGCTGGCCACCATGGGCGTGATCGGACAGAACTCTTGGTAGAGATGCAGTCGCCGGGTCGGGGCAGGGACGTACTCAGCGCGCTCCAACTCCAGTGTGCGTCCGTCGTTCGTGACCAGGTACAGATGTCCGAGCGCTGAGACCGGGATGCGCGAGAGCACGCGATAGATCGAGAGATAGACCGAGCGCTTGGGCGCCCCATCGGGCTGGATGACACAGCGTTCGTCCACGAGGTGAAACGGAAAATCATCCGAGCGGAATGCCGGATCGACCTCGAAGAAGATCGCCTCGCCCTTGACGTGGGCCTGAGCGCCGATCGCGTAGTAGCTGCCGAAGTCCTCCGGTTTGAGCATCGACGCGATCAGGGCCTGTGGGATCAGTGAGAGATACAGGTGCTTGTCAGCCATGCCGAGCCTTTCCTGAGTTTGCCCGAGGGTCCGACTGGACCCGGTGCGGTCTCATTATCACCGCAAAAGCCCTTGCTCTGAAACGTGCGGATCAAAAGGAACGGATCATGATGCGCGTGCGCTCGTCCAGCGAAGGAGCGACGCTTGACCCTGGGCGTTTGAACGAACCCGCGCCTGGCGTGGTCGAGCCACGATCGCCTGCTCGCGAGTGCCGATCCTCGAGCCAGGGCGCGAGCAGGATGGCCGAGCGCGCGCTAACATGGAGAGGCGGGATCGACCTCGCGGGACCAGGCATCGGCTGATTCGATATGAAGACACTCGAGAGTTACGATTGCATCCCCTACGAGAGCTATGCGATCACTGAGACCCATCCGGACGCACTCGCCGTGCTCGGTCGGCTGCTCGGCATCGAGACCGCGGATCCGGAGCACTGCCGCGTCTTGGAACTGGGCTCGGCCAGTGGCGGCAACCTGATCCCGATGGCCTACCATCTGCCCCGCGGCACCTTCGTCGGGGTCGAATTGGCGGCCGCGCAGGCACGCCGTGGTCAGTCCTTGGCGGCGGCGCTGGGGCTCACCAATCTAACCCTATTGCATCAGGACATCCGCGAGCTCGACGAATCTTTGGGGCCGTTCGACTTCATCCTGGCGCACGGGGTCTATTCCTGGGTTCCCGAGTCCGTCAAGGAGCGCATCCTCCAGATCTGCGGGCGTCTTCTGAGCTCGCGCGGGATCGCCTACGTCAGCTACAACACCCTGCCGGGCTGGCGCCAGCGCGGCATGTTGCGCGACATGCTGTTGCTGCACTGTCGGGAGGCGACGACCCCGGGCGCGCGGCTGGAGCGGGCACGCGATCTGCTGGAACGACTGGCCACGGGCCTGAACGGCGACACCCGGCCGGAGACCCTGGCGCTGCGCCGCGAGGTCGAGTATCTGCGCAGCGCCCGCGCCAGTTATCTCTATCACGAGTATCTGGAGGAGACCAACAGCCCCGAGTTGTTCAGCGACTTCATGGCCCGTGCCCAGCGCCATGGCCTGGCCTTCCTCGCCGAGACCAAGCTGCACACCATGTTCGCGTCCACCCTCGGACCCGGCGCCGAGGCCGCGCTCGCCGGGCTCGATGGTCAGGTGATGCGCGAGCAGTATCTGGATTTTCTGCGTCTGCGCGCCTTCCGTCAGACCCTATTGGTCCGAGCCGAGACCCGACCCTGTCTGGAGATCGACCTGGAGCGTCTGGAGGACTTCGCGCTCTATGCCGATCTCGAGCCACCCTCACGCCCCCAGTCGACCCGTGTCAAGCCGGAGGACTATCGCACCCCGGATGGTGCGAGTCTGCGGGTCGAGCAGCCACTCACCAAGCTGATCCTCGCCCATCTGTCGGCCTGCTATCCCAATGCCGTGCCGCTGACCACCGCCCTGCACGCGGCGGCCGAGCAGCTCACGGCCGCCGGCAGAGGCCGCTTTGCCGCTGCCCGGGAGGACTGTCTGGCCGAGTTGTTCAATCTCTATGCCTCGCAGGGCATCGGGCTGACCATGCGCACGGCGCATTGGTCCAACCAGGTCGAGTCCAGCCCGCGGGCGACCCGTCTCGCGCGTGCCCAGGCCGCGGCTGGCGAGGGGCATGTCGCCAGCGTGCGGCACCGTAGCCTGGGGCTGGATCCGCTGGCCGCGTGGCTGCTCACGGGTCTGGACGGCACGCGCGACCAGGCCGCATTGCGCCAGGCGTTGATGGCTGAGCTGAGTGCCGAGCCGGCGCTGGGCGCCGGTCTGGGGCTCGCCCCGGGGGCGAGCGAGCGGGCGCTGGAGGCCCTGGTCGATGCCAATCTGTCGCGCCTGCTCGCGCTCTTCGCGCGGGCGGGCCTGTTGAGTCCGGACCCGGTGTGAGCCGCGGGTTGGACCGCTCCTGCAGCGCGCTCGCACGGGCGCGCCCCGGCCCAGTGCCCGTCGTCGCGGGGGATGGGTGGTGGCGACGTGGCGGGCGGCTGCTCGCGACCGCGGGGGGCATCCTGGCCCTGATCCTCGTGCTGGCGCTCAGCGGGCGCGCCGGGCTGAACGGGCTGGTCGAGTCCACCCCAGTGGTCGACCATCACCCTCCCAGCTCGACCCTGATGTTGGATCGGCATGGACGTCTCTTGCGTGCCTTCCCCATCGCCGATGGTCGCTGGCGTCTGCCGGCCGATCTGGAGTCTGTCGACCCGCTCTATCTGGCGCTGCTCATCGACTACGAGGATCGGCGCTTCGCCACCCATGCCGGTGTCGATGTCTGGGCGCTGCTGCGTGCCGGCTGGCAGTTGATCAGTCGCGGTCGCATCCATTCAGGCGGCTCGACCCTGACCATGCAAACCGCGCGGCTGCTCGACGGCGGCGCGACCCGGAGCCTCGCCGGCAAGCTGCGACAGATCCGCGCCGCGCTCGCCTTGGAGCGGCATCTGAGCAAGCGGGAGATCCTCGCGCTCTATCTGACATTGGCCCCCTTCGGCGGCAATGTCGAAGGGGTGCGCGCCGCGGCCCTGACCTGGCTCGGCAAGGACCCGCGCCGGCTCTCGCCGGCTGAAGCGGCGTTCCTGGTGGCGCTGCCGCAGTCGCCCGAGACACGTCGTCCGGATCGCTTCCCAGAGGCCGCCCGGCGGGCGCGCGATCGCGTCCTGGCGCACGCGCGGCTCTCCGGTATCCTCGATGTCGCCACCCTGGAGACGGCGCGCGCCGCGCCCATCCCCACCGCGCGACATCCACTCCCGATGGGCGCGCCCCATCTCACCGCGCGGCTCAGCGCTGGCGCCCCCGCGCGCTCGGTGCATCGACTGACCCTGGATGCTGGTTTGCAGGCGCGCCTCGAGTCGCTCGCCAGCGAGCGTGCCGCGGCGCTCGGTGAGCGGATCTCGCTGGCCATCCTGGTCGCCGAGCATGAGCGCGGCGAGATCCTGGCGAGTGTCGGCTCGGCCGGTCTGGCTGATCCGGCGCGTCAGGGCCATGTGGACATGACGCGCGCGCTGCGCTCGCCCGGCTCGACCCTGAAGCCGCTCATCTATGGACTCGCCTTCGAGACCGGGCGCGCCCATCCGGAGAGTCTGATCGATGACCGGCCGAGCGCCTTCGGCGGCTATGCGCCGGCCAACTTCGATCGCGAATTCCAAGGCACGGTCACGGTGCGCCGGGCCCTGCAGCTCTCGCTCAACGTCCCGGCGGTGAAACTCTTGGACGCGGTCGGTCCGGCGCAGTTGATCGCGCGCATGCGCCGCGCCGGCGTGCGGCCGGTGCTGCCCGATCTGGCGCCGCCGGGACTGGCGATCGGTCTGGGTGGGGTCGGGGTCTCGCTGACCGATCTGGTGAGCCTCTACGCCGCGATCGCGCGCGGCGGCCAACCGATCCATCTCTGGGCGACGCTGGATGAGTCGGGGGGCGCGGATTGGCGCGACCCCGCCGCTGGGGTGGCCGATCCGGTGCTCGATGCGCGCGCCGCCTGGTCGGTCGCCGCGATCCTCGCCGCCGCGCCCGCCCCAACCAACAGCGCGCCCGCTGGCGTGGCCTTCAAGACCGGAACCTCCTATGGGTATCGGGATGCCTGGGCGATCGGATTCGATGGACGCCACGTGGCCGGGGTCTGGGTCGGGCGCCCCGACGGTGCGCCGGTGCCTGGACTCGCCGGCATCGAGGCGGCGGCCCCGGTCCTGCTCGAGGTCTTCGCGCGACTCGGACCCCGCACACCCTTGCCACCCGCGCCGCCGGGGATCCTGCACGCCAGCTCCGCCGAGCTGCCGCCCCCGCTGCGCCGTGTGCTGGACCCGCGCGCCCCCGCGGCGAGCGCGCGCGATGCGCCCCAGATCGCCTATCCGCCAGCGGGCGCGCGGATCGATCTCGGGTTGCGTCGCGACCAGCCGAGCGATCTGGCCTTGCGGGTGCGCGATGGCGTGCCGCCTTTCGTGTGGCTGGTCGATGGCGCCCCGGTGGTCCGCGAGCCCTATGCGCGCAGCGCGAGCTGGACCCCGAGCGGCCCCGGCTATGTCACGATCGCGGTGGTCGACGCGCGCGGCCGCGCCGCGCGGGTCCAGGTGGTCCTGGAGTGAGCGTCTGGACGAGGCGCTCGCGTGGCGGTCGGCGTTGGCCCTCCGGGGTGGCGCCGGTGCCCGCGGGTTGGAAGGAGGGAACCAGATGACGCTTGCCATTGCCGATCAGATCGGCGCGGCCCATGGCGCGCAGCGCCTCGCGCAGCAATGGCCAGTTCTGCGGATCGTGATAGCGCAGGAAGGCCTTGTGGAGTCTGCGCTGGCGCTGCTTGCGCACCACGCTGACATGCTCTGAGTCACGCGTGATCCGTTTCAATGGGTTGCGGCCAGTATGATACATGGCCGAGGCGATGGCCATGGGGGTGGGCAGGAAGCCTTGGACCTGATCGGGCCGAAAGTCGTTGCGCTTGAGCCAGAGCGCCAGGTTCAGCATGTCCTCATCGCTGGTGCCCGGATGGGCGGCGATGAAATAGGGGATGAGATACTGCTCCTTGCCGGCCTCGCGAGAATAACGGTCGAACAGTGTCTTGAAGCGGTCATAGGTGCCGATGCCGGGCTTCATCATCTTGCTGAGCGGACCCGGCTCGGTATGCTCCGGGGCGATCTTGAGATAGCCGCCGACATGATGGGTGGCGAGCTCTCGGACATACTCGGGCGAGCGCACCGCCAGGTCGTAGCGCAGCCCGGAGGCGATCAAGACCCGCTTGATGCCCGGCAGCGCGCGGGCGCGCCGATAGAGCTGGATCAAAGGGCCATGATTGGTGTCGAGATTGCGACAGATCTGCGGATAGACGCAGGAGAGCCGCCGACAGCTCGACTCGATGCGCGCATCCTTGCAGCCCAGTCGCCACATGTTGGCGGTCGGTCCACCGAGATCGGAGATGGTGCCGGTGAAGCCGGCCGTGCGATCGCGAATCTCGGCGATCTCGCGCAGGATGGAGTCCTCCGAGCGGTTCTGGATGATGCGACCCTCATGCTCGGTGATGGAGCAGAAGGTGCAGCCACCGAAACAACCGCGCATGATGTTGACCGAGAAACGGATCATCTCCCAGGCGGGGATGCGTGCCGCGCCGTAGGCCGAATGAGGACGGCGTGCGTAGGGCAGCTCGAAGACCCGGTCGAGCTCAGCGGTGGTCAAGGGGAGCGGTGGCGGATTGATCCAGACGTCGCGGTCGCCATGGGCTTGCACCAGCGCGCGCGCGTTCCCCGGGTTGGTCTCGAGATGCAGGATGCGCGAGGCATGGGCATAGAGCAGTGGATCCTTGCGCACCTGCTCGAAGGAGGGTAGTCGCACCAGGGTGCGCGCCCGCTCGGGGCGGTGCCCGCTGGTCTTGGGCCCGTCCGTCGGTGCGATCTCGCACTGACCACTCTCCAGCGGCGCCACGCGCTCCAGGGCGCGGGCATCGATCTCATGCCAGCCCGGTGGACGCCCGCGGGTCACAAAGGCGGTGCCGCGCAGGTCGCGGATCTGTTCGATCGGCTCGCCGCGCGCCAAGCGATGGACCAACTCGACGAGCGCCCGCTCGGCGTTGCCGTAGATGAGTAGATCGGCCTTGGCGTCGATGAGGACCGAGCGGCGTACCTGCTCAGACCAGTGGTCATAGTGCGCGAGGCGGCGCAGGCTGGCCTCGATCCCGCCGAGCACGATCGGCACGCCCTTGAAGGCCTCGCGGGCGCGCTGCGCGTAGACGGTCACCGCGCGGTCGGGACGCCGGTTGGGCGCGCCGTCCGGGGTATAGGCATCGTCCGAGCGCAGGCGCCGGTCGGCGGTGTAGCGATTCACCATCGAGTCCATGTTCCCGGCGGTGATCCCGAAGCAGAGTGTCGGGCGGCCGAGTCGCCGGAAGTCATCCGCCGAGGTCCAGTCCGGTTGGGCGATGATGCCGACACGAAATCCCTGGGCCTCCAGCAGACGCCCGATGATCGCCATCCCGAAGGAGGGGTGATCGACATAGGCGTCGCCGGTCAGGATCACGACATCGCAGGCATCCCAGCCCAGCAGATCCATCTCGGCGCGCGACATGGGCAGCTCGGGCGCGGTGCCAAGCTTGTGCGCCCAATGCTTGCGGTAGGAGAAGATGTCGGGTGGCTGGCTCAAGTGTCTCGTGCTCCGCGGTGCGTCGCGGTCGAGCTCACCATGCTGGTGCCCGCGTGCAGGCTGTATGAGAATCGCATCATGTTGAAATCGGATTGAAATCCTGTTGAATCAGCCTGCGCTGGAGCGAATCAGGATGATGATCTGTCAGCAAGGGTATCCCGCGGTGCTTGGATGTCAATTCCAACCGCGGGATCCGCCTGGATCGACCCGGTCCGAGCGATCCGCGCGGGGCATCATCGAAATCCTTTGGGTGGGCCTTCGGCACACATGCAGGGACGGATGGGGTCAGCTATCATGATGCGTCTCGATGGTGACTCGCGGAGCTTGCCATGACATGGATCCAGGACTGCTTCAGACCCCTGATGGTGGGCTGTCTGGCGCTGATGTTGATGGCCTGCGCGGCGGAGCCTCCCGAGCCCATGCGCATCGGGACCAACGTCTGGGCCGGCTATGAGCCACTCTATCTGGCACGTGATCTGGGTATTCTCGACGAGAGCCTGGCCAGACTGCATGAATCCCCGTCCGCGACCGAGGTGATCCGCGCCTTTCGCAATGGCACGCTCGATGCGGCGGCGCTGACGCTCGACGAGGTCCTCCTGCTCTTGGAGAGCGGCATGGACGTGGCGGTGGTGCTGGTGATGGATGTCTCCAACGGCGCGGATCAGGTGATCGCACGGCCCGGCATCACATCGGTCGGCGAGTTGCTCGGACGGCGCGTCGGGGTCGAGGCGACCGCGCTGGGTGCCTTCATGCTCAGCCGCACGCTGCAGCACGCGGGCCTGATCCCGGCCGAGATCCAGGTCCTGCCGATGCCGATCGACGAGCATCTGCGGGCCTGGCGCGAGGGCAGGGTCGATGCCTTGGTCACCTTCGAGCCGGTCAGCGGCAGCTTGCGCGAGGAGGGCGCGGTCCTGCTGTTCGACAGCAGCATGATCCCCGGCGAGATCATCGATGTCCTGGTGGTTCGCCATGACCTGATCGAGCGCGCGCCCGAGCAGATCGCCGCGGTGTTGGATGCCTGGTACCGGGCGCTCGATCATCTGCACGCCGCGCCTCGAGATGCCGCCGAGCGCATCGTGCGGCGTCTGGGGGGCACGCCCGATGAGTTCCTGAAATCGCTTTCAGGTCTGCGCTTTCCCACTCGCGAGGAGAATGCTGGTCTACTCGTCGGGCCGCCGCCGAGCCTCGGCGCGACGGCGCGACGCCTGCATGATCTGATGCTCGAGCTCGATCTACTCGAGGCACCGGTCGATCTGACTCGGCTCTTCGATGCGCCTGGCGTGCAGCAGCGCTGAGCCCGCACTCGCGCCGCCATGATCGACCGTCTACTCACCGTCCTGGCCTCCCTACGGCTCTTGATCCCGCTGCTGCTGGTCTTGTCGACTCTGATGGTCTCGGCCGCGCTCTATCTGGAGCTGCGCACGGCCAGTGAGCGCGAGGTCACGGCGCAGGGACTCGGTCAGCTCGCTCGGGAGATGAACCGTCTGCAGTCCGAGCTCATCGAGTCGTTGCGCGATGACAATCTCGAGCGCGCGCGTCAACAGTTGAGTCGCGCACTCTTGGGCGGCGAGATCACGCGGGCGCTCCTGGTCGATGATCGCGGGCGGGTCCTGGCCAGCTCGCGCTTAGAATGGGTTGGGCTGGACTATGCCGAGCTCGAGGATGCGCTGCCGACGCAGCGGATCGAGCAGCTGCGGCTTGGCCAACTGGGTGAGATCTGGATCGGCGAGGAGGGTGATCGGGTCCGCGGTCTCTATCCACTGCCCATCGGCATCAGCCCTTGGTCATTGCGGCCGGATCGGATCGGTTTTCTGGAGATGAGCCTGGATCTGGGGCCGGAGAAGGTCAGACTGGATCGGCTGGCCTGGCGCCAGACACTCGACTATGCCGCCCTGCTGATTGGCTTTTCCATCGCGCTGGGTCTGCTGCTGCACTGGCGGATCACCTGTCGCACGACCCGATTGCTGGCGGCGACCCGTGCCTTGGCGGCCGGCGCGATCGAGACCCGCGGCGGCATCCGGGGCCGTGACGAGCTCGGCGAGCTGGGCGCTGCCTTCGACCGCATGGCCGCGGAGCTGGCGGCCAGCCGAGGCCGTCTCATCGAGTTGGGCGAGCAGCGTCTGGCGCTCGCGCTGGATGCCACCTGTGACGCGGTCTGGGACTATAACCTCTTGGCTGGGAAGGTCTACTTCAGTTCTGGAATCGAGAGCATGCTGGGGTATCGGCCGCCTGTTGCGGCCCCGGACGACCAGGCCTGGGCGTCGCTCATCCACCCGCACGATCGTGACCAGGTGCTCGCGACGATCCGCGCGCATCTCTCCGGGCGAACCCCCAAGTATCTCTGCGAGCACCGCCTCCGCACCGCCGATGGTGATTGGCTCTGGGTCCAGGCGCGTGGCCGGGTCGTCGAGCGCGATGCCGCTCAACGCCCATTGCGGATGATCGGCACCTACACGGATATCAGCGAGCGGCGTCTGGTCGAGGAGGAGCGGGTGCTGGCACGCATGGTCTTCGAGAGTGCCAGCGAGGCGATCATCATCGCGGATCGGCGCCGCCAGGTCGTCGATGTCAATCCAGCCTTCACGCGCCTCAGTGGCTATGGTCGCCAAGAGGTGATCGGGAGCGACTGCGCGCTCATCTCCTGTCACCCGACCGATGATGAGGGCGCGTCCGATCGCGCCTCAGCGAGCCCGTTGGAGAGTTCACTGAGGAGCCCGTTGGAGATTTGGGAGCAGGTCGATACGCGGGGTGCCTGGGTGGGCGAGATCTGGGATCGGCGCAAGGGCGGCGCGCCCTATCTGAGGCGCTTGAGCATCAACACGATCCGCGATGGCCGCAATCGGGTCAGTCATTATGTCGGCATCTTCATCGACATCACCGAGCAGAAGCTGAGCGAGGAGCAGTTGGCCAGACTCGCCTATCACGATGTACTGACCGGCTTGCCCAATCGGGTCCTCATGGGCGATCGACTCGGACACGATCTCGTACTGGCACGCCGTCATGCGAGCCCGCTGGCGGTGCTCTTCATCGATCTCGATCGCTTCAAGCCGATCAACGACACCTACGGACACGACATCGGCGATGCCCTGTTGGTGCAGACGGCCCAACGACTCAAGGCCGAGGTGCGCGAATCCGATACGGTTGCGCGGATCGCCGGTGATGAGTTCGTGATCCTCTTGCCGGAGGTCGAGCGGCATGAGATCGATGAGATCGCGAGCCGGATCCTCCGCGCCGTGGGACAGCCGCTGGTGATCCAGGGGCATGAGATCGGCATCGGGGCCAGCATCGGGATCGCGGTCCATCCAGAGGATGGGAGCGACGCCGCCACCCTGCTCAAGCATGCCGATCTCGCCATGTATCAAGCCAAGCTCGCCGGACGGGATGACTACCGTTTCTTCGAGCCGGGCATGACCGCGCAGACCGAGCCCAGACAAGCGATAAAGGAGTCGGGGCCTCCAGGCCCCGAGTGAGGACTCAAGCCAAGCTCGCCGGACGGGATGACGACCGCTTCGTCGAGCCGGGCATGACCGCGCAGACCGAGCCCAGGCAAGCGATAAAGGAGTCGGGGCCTCCAGGCCCCGAGTGAGGACTCAAGCCAAGCTCGCCGGATGGGGTGACGACCGCTTCTTCGAACCGGGCATGACCGCGCAGACCGAGCCCAGACAAGCGATAGAGGAGTCGGGGCCTCCAGGCCCCGAGTGAGGACTTTCGCCACCTGGATCATCACCACGCCGAGCCTCGCCACACGGATCCAAGATCGATACTTGACCGGCAAGAGCGGTACG
Organism: Gammaproteobacteria bacterium; assembly: GCA_009929855.1. Classification (GTDB taxonomy): domain Bacteria; phylum Pseudomonadota; class Gammaproteobacteria; order Chromatiales; family Chromatiaceae; genus Thiocapsa. The sequence goes on along the minus strand of RZZN01000056.1, from coordinate 9,100 downwards.
CGTAGGAATCTCGACTCACCCTGTTCCCTGGGATTGTCAAGCGAGCCGTTGCCCCATGCGTGAGCCCTCGATCCTTCACCTGATCCTGATCATGGCGGTGTCGCTCCTGCCGCCGAGCCCCACCCGAGCCGCGTGTCCAGGGGATGATGAGGTCGGCGCGCTCGCCGCGGCGATCCTCGCGGCCCGTCCGGCGACTGTGCCCGACCTGGACAACTTGGAGGATGCCTACTGCGCTCAGGACAAGCTGGTGGCCCGATTGGCGGCCCACTGGGGCGCGCCGGTCGGTTACAAGGCGGGTCTGACTGGGCGCGCGGTCCAAGAGCGCTTCGGTCTCGACGAGCCGGTACGGGGTGTCCTGCTGGCCGACATGCTGCTCGAGTCCGGCGCGGTCGTGAGTGCGAGCTTTGGTGCGCGTCCAATGGTGGAGGCTGACCTCATCGCCGTGGTCGGCAGTGACGCGATCAACCAGGCCAGCACGCCCGAGCAGGTGCTCGAGGGTCTGTCGGCCCTGCATCCATTCATCGAGCTGCCGGACCTGATGGTGTCGGATCCAGACGAACTGACCGCGGCGCGCATCGTCGCCATCAATGTCGGCGCCCGCAAGGGTGTGCTGGGCGAGCCGATCCGGATGGCCGGGATCGAGCCTCGGGCCCTTGTCGAGGCATTGGCCGAGATGAGCGTCCGGGTCACCGATCAAGACGGCCGTATCCTCTCCAGCGCGCCTGGATCCAGTGTCCTGGATCATCCGCTGAACGCCGTGCTCTGGCTGCGCGACTCGGGTCTCGTGCTGCGCGCGGGCGATCGAATCAGTCTTGGTGCCTTCGGCCCATTCATCCATCCTTGGCCGGGTCTGAGTGTCACCGTCACCTATGACGGGCTGCCTGGGACGCCTCAGGTCAGCGTCCGCTTCGTGCATTGATCAGGCGATCAGGCGATCAGGCAGTGTCCGGGAATGGGTCGACTCTGTATGACAATGCATTCGCCCCAAGGGGTCTGCTCGTGCGACTCTCCAGACCTCAGCGGGCAGGCAGGTCAACCTTAGCCTGGCGAATGTCCGCGATCAGCGCGACACCATGTCTGGCAGGGTCTACACCGCCTACCGGGTCCGTCCGGGCTCAGTCCGAATCACCGGGCCGCGCGTCCACGCCACGCTCCAGCTCGCCCTGCAGGCGCAGCTCGCGCTTGAGGATCTTGCCGGTGGCGGTCTTGGGCAGTGCACCCACGAATTGGAAGCGACGCGGGATCTTGTGTCGACCCAGCAGCGGCTTGAGGAAATCGCGCAGCTCCATGCCGGTGATGTCTCGATCGACCACGACATAGGCCACCGGGATTTCACCGTGGCTCTCATGCGGCTCGCCGACCACGGCCACCTCGCGGATCGCGCCGTGCGTGTAGAGCACCTCCTCGATCTCACGTGGATAGACGTTCATGCCGTTGACGATGATCATGTCCTTCTTCCGATCGAGGATGGAGACATAGCCGTCCTCGTCCTGGCTGCCCAGATCGCCGGTGCGGAACCATTCGCCGGTGAAGCATTCGGCCGTGGCCTCCGGGCGTTTCCAGTAGCCCTTCATCACATTGGGTCCGCGCACGCAGATCTCGCCGATCTCCCCGAGCGGTAGCTCGGTGCCGGCATCATCGAGGATCTTCATCTCCACCCCGGGCACGGCCGGGCCGACGGTGCCGGGCTTGCGCACGCCATGCACCGGGTTCACGCAGGTGACCGGCGAGCATTCGGTGGGGCCATCGCCTTCCAGGATCGGCAGACCGAAGCGTGTCTCGAACTGGCGCAGGATCTCGACCGGCAGGGCCGCGCCGCCGGAGATGCCGAAGCGCAGTGACTTGAACCGGGCGACATCTTCATCCGGCAGGCGCAGCAACAGACTGTACATGCTGGGTACGGCAAAGAAGATGCTGGCCTGATGCGCCTCGATGGTCCGGGCGACCTCGGCCGGATCAAACCTCGACAGCGGCACGATGGTGCCGCCATGACAGAGCGGGTAGAGCATGCCGACCGTCGCGGCAAAGGCATGGAACATCGGCAGGACGACCAGGAAGGTGTCATTGCCTGGCTCAAGCTCCAGGGCCAGACGCACGCTGTTGGTGTTGGAGGCGAGGTTGCGATGGGTCAGCATCGCGCCCTTGGGTTTGCCGGTGGTCCCCGAGGTGTAGAGGATCACCGCGACATCCTCGCGCGGATCGATCGCGGGTTGCGGGACCGGACCCGTCGCTTGCAGTGCCTCCAGCCAGCCTGGAACGGCGGCCGCCACGTCTGCCGGGCGCTGGGCGCCAATCCACAGCTCGTGCAGTCCGGTACCCAGCCGTGAGCGGATCTGTGCCACGGCCGGGGCAAAGGCCTCGTGCCAGATCAGCCCCGTGGCTTGGGCGTCATCCAGGATCCAAGCCACCTCGGGTGGGGCCAGCAACAGATTGATGGGGACGACGATGGCACCTGCCTTGAGGATGCCGTAATAGGCGATGGCGAAGGCATCCGAGTTGGGGCAGTAGAGTCCGATCCTGTCGCCGGGCTGGACGCCCTGCGCGGCGAGATGGGCGGCAACGCGATCGCTCAGCGCGTCGAATTCGGCGAAGGAGGTGTCGCGTCCCGCAAAATGGATGGCCGTCCGAGTGACCAGACGCCGTACGGTCTCGCGCAGCAGGCTGGGCAGGGCGACATTCAGCTCGACTGGGTGCGTGTCAGTGTGCATGTGCGAGGATGCTGGCAGGTGGTTGGGTGGATCAAGCCTAACACGGCTTGGCCTTCAGACATGGCACGAGACCTTCACCAGACTCGGCAGCGCTCATGCGTCCTGGCGCGCCGATTCACCCGACACCGGCTGAAGGCGGTCGAGGTGCTCGACCAGCCAGCCATAGCCGATATGCTCTTGCTCCAGACGCAGACTTGGTCGAATGCGATCGAAGCGCAGCTCGTCATAGAGCGCGGCCTCCGCGCTCGTGAGGCGGGGGAGGTCATGGCGCGCGGGCTTGGGCTCCTCGCCCCAGTATGCGCGGTGGGCGAGCAAGGTCTCGCGATCCATCAGGAGCGAGGTCACATGGGTGAAATGGCCGCGCAGCTGATGGAGGATGGCGAAGCCGTTGGTGTCGAGGTCGCCCCAGTAGTGGAGCTGGCACTGGTGCAGCCAATGGGCGCCCGCCAACGACTCCCAGCCGTAGCCGGCGCCGAAGATGACGATGGCGCCTGTCACCGGTGGGAAGGCCAGAAAATTGACCTCGTTCTCGGTGATGAAGACCCGCGCCAGGGGCAGACCGAGCGCGGCGAAGCTCGCCGCGTCCAGGCTGATGTCGGGTTGGCCGTGGCAGCCGGGTAGGGTGGGCACATCCGGGTCGAGCAGACGGAAACGGATGTGGACCGGCTTGTCCAGGAAGCCATAGCGGCGGTTGAACCGAGAGACGCCAGTCGCGAGCGGGTCGATGGCATCTGGCGACAGCGCCAGGTCCAGCAGCTCGGTGAGCACGCCGCGGTGGGCCTCGATGAATTTGCTGTCCACGCCTGGGACATCGACCTGGCGCACGTAGACACCTGGGCGCGGGTGGGCCTGCAGCCAGGCGACGACGGCCAGCAGTCGCTCCCAGCGCTCGGTCAGCTCCAGCGCCTGGAGCGGGCGCTTGAGCAGCCAGGGCAGCAGTCGCGGCTGCGGTTCGGCGGTCTGCTGCCAGAGCGACCGAAAGGCGCGGGCGCTGCGCTGCTTGCCGATCAGATCGAGCGCCTGGTCCAACCCATCGACCCAGACGGCGGCCGGAAGCTGCTGGGTGCCCTGAACCCGATGATGCCAGTCGCGCCAGTCGATCCGCAGCTGGTGGAGGGTGGCGATCGCGCTCACCCAGTCGCGCACCGCCGCGAAGCGGTCGGTCAGATCAGCGGTCTTGGGACCCTTCAGCGACAGACGCAGTGGCCAGACCAGCCCCTCCGAGACACAGGCACGCAGCAGCTCGCCGCGATCCCACAGACGCTGCACCTGGGCGCGCAGATCGGCCGGGGTGGTCCAGCTCATGGTGTGGCCTCGACCGGGCCGGCCTTCTGCGCCCGGTACTCCTCGATGGTGAGGCAGCGCAGACGCGAATCGCGCCCGCCCTCGTTGTGGACGAAGCCCAGGCTGGCGACATAGGGCTCGATGATGTGGATCTTCTGCAGCGGGGTGATGATCAAGAGCTGCAGGTTGAGCTGCTGGAAGAGACGCAGACCATACTGAGCCGACTCGTCCGAGCCGCGCCCGAAGGCCTCGTCGATCACCACGAAGCGGAATGAGCGTGAGCGCACCGCGCCCCATTCGAGACCGAACTGGTAGGCGAGACTCGCGGCCAGCACCGTGTAGGCCAGCTTTTCCTTCTGGCCGCCCGACTTGCCGCCCGAGTCCGAATAGTGCTCGTACTCGGCGCCGTCCTCGCGCCAACGCTCGCTGGCCGAGAACAGAAACCCGTTGCGCACATCGGTCACCTTCGCCGTCCAGCGTCGATCGGCGTCGCTGAGTCCCTCGCGGCCGCGGAAGCGGTCGATGATCGCCTTGACCTGCAGGAACTTGGCCTCTGAATACTGCTCATCGCCCGAGCCGGTCATGGCCCCATCGATACAGGCACGCAGATCCTGTCGGAAGTCGCGGATCTCGGCATCCGGGCTGGGCTGAGCCAGCAGCTTGATGAAGCGTCCGGGGTTGTAGTCGATCGCCTGCAGCGATTGGTTGATGACCTCGACACGCTCCTTGATGGTCTCGCGCTCGCGGGCGAGCTGGGCGTTGAAGTTGGCGATCTCGTTGATGGTGTTGACGTTGAGCAGCTCCTTGAAGCGCGACTCGAAGCGCGGCAGGTCATCACGCCGCAGGCCATCGAGCATGCGCTGATACTCGGGCAGGGCCGCCAGGCTCACGTCCATCTCCTGGATCTCGGCCTTGAACGCCTCCGTGAAGCCGCGCATGGCATTGACGATGCGCTCGGTCAGGCGTGCCAGGCGCTTGTCCTCGGCATCGATGCGCTCCTGAAGCCATTTGCGCACCTCTTGCTCGCGGTTGTCGCAGGATTCGACCGACAACTGATGCGCGCCCAGTGACTCGTCGCGCCAGCCGTCCAGACGCGCGATCCGCGCCGCCTCGAGTGGCACCGCGTCGGCGATCACCCGGGTCTGGCCCCGCAGCTCCTCGGCCGCTTCGAGCTTGCTCTTGACCTCGCCGCGCTTGCCGATCGCCTCGGTCAGACTGGCTTCGGCCGCTTGCAGCCGCTCACGCGCGGCTTGGAGCTGCCGCCCCAGCTCTTGCAAGCGGTTGGAGGCGGACTCCAGACGCGCGCGCTCCTCGGCAAGCTGGGCGATCTCGCGTGCTGGACCCTGCCAGTCGATGTCGGCATAGCGGGTGAATTCATCCAGCCTGGCCAGTGCCTCGAGTTGGCCTTGGAGCTGCTGGCGGGACTGCTGGATCTCGCCGATGCGCTGGCCGAGCTTGGCCAGCGTGCTCTCCAAGACCTTGCGCTGGTCTTGCAGCGCGCGCAGCTTGTCGGCGTTGCTCCAACCCAGCACGTAGCGGCTCCGGTCGTCGATCCGGCTGCGGTCGTCCTTCTCGTGACGGCCGCTCGGGTCCTTGATCTGACCGGCGCGCGTGATGGCGCGCGACTCGCGGCGCAGCTGCTCGGTGCTATCGCAGCAGGCCACGTCGAAGCGATGACGCAGCTCCTGCTCCAGCCAGTCGTCATGGGGCGAATCCGGCTTGATGACGAGCTTTCTCACCAGCGATTGCGGATGCAGTCCGGCGCCCGGCGCGACCTTCCTGGGTCGCACCTGGAAATAGACCAGACGTCCCTTCAGGTGCTCGCGGTCCACCCAGTCCGCCACCCGCTGATAGTGCGCATCGGGCACCAACAGAGACAGGCCGAAGCCGCGCAATAGGCGCTCGGCGGCGCCCTCCCAATCGCGCTCATCCTCGCGTACCTGGATCAGCTCGCCGGCGAAGGGCAGCGCATCCTCGTCGATGGCGAGCGCTCCGCAGAGCGCCTCGCGGATGCGGATCTGGGCGGCCTCGATGTTGCTCTTGCGTCGCTCCAGACTGGCGATCTCCTCGGACAAGGCGGCGTGCTCTTCGCGGCCCTTGCGAAAGGCGAAGTCCTCCTCGCGCTCGCGGTTGGTGAGGTCCGCGATGCGCTCGCGCAGTGACTCGGCACGCGCGCCGATCGAGGCTTGCTGGGCGAGAAAGGCCGCTTCATCGGCTGGCGGTGTCTCCTCGATCCGGGCGAGCAAGGCGCGATGGCGCTCGGCCTTCTGCTGGCGCTGGCCCTTCTCGATCTCCTTGCGTCTGATCTCGGCGGCCAGCTGCTCCAGCCGGTCACCGCCATGCTCGCGCAAGGCGCGCTCCAGGCTGCTGGTCTCATCGCGCTCGGTATCGCGCTGCGCGCTCAGACGCTCGATCTGGGCGTCGAGCCGCGCGGCATCCGTCGCCAGCAGCGCCAGACGCCGCTCGAGCAGCTCGCACTTGAGTCGGGCGAAATAGGGCCTCAGCGCGTCGCGTCCCTCGCGCAAGCCTTGGATCTCTGTGGTGAGCGCGACATGGCGCTCACCATCGGTCACCAGTGGGGTCAGCAGCTCGACCTGCCGCTTGGCCTTGAGCACGGCCTGATGGGCGCGATCCAAGTCGTCGAAGTGATGGATCAGCGCCTCGATGCGACCGCCCGCCTCGAAGGGCTCCAGCATGTGGGTGCGCACGAAATCGGTGAGATTGCCGACCGACTTCATCGACACCGTCTGGTGGAAGAGCTCCAGTGCCTGCTCGTGCTCGATGCCGAAGCGTCGGCGAAACCAGGCCCCATAGGGCGGGAAGCTGTCGGACAGCTCGCAGCCGGCGGCGCGCAGCCGCTTGCGCAAGGCGGTGATGTCGCTGCCGAAGCCGGCGAAGTCATCGGCGATGCTCAGGGGCCGCTCGGCCGCCACGAAGAGTCGCGCCGGCTGGCCTTGCGGGTCTCTCAACCAGAACACCTGGGCCAGGGTGATCGCCTGGTCATAGCCCTGATTACGAAACAGGCCGAGGATCACCGAGTAGCTGGAGGCATCGCGCAGCGCCACCGCGCGGGCGCTGCCGGTCACCTCATTGCGCTCGCTCTTGTAATGGCCGAGCACATAGGAGCGCAATGTCCGCTCACGCGCATCCGCGCCGGCGGCCTTGTTGTAGGCCACGCGGTGAGCGGGCACCAGCAGGGTAGTGATGGCATCGACCAGGGTGGATTTGCCCGAGCCGATGTCGCCGGTCAGCAGGCTGTTGCGACCCTGCAGCTCGTAGCGCCAGATGCGTTTGTCGAAGGTGCCCCAGTTCAGCACCTCCAGCCGCTCCAGACGAAAGCCCACCCGGGTGTCGTCGCCCACGAAGTCCAGCTCGAGCGATGGCATCTCACGCATCGTTTTGGCCCTCGGTGCCACCCGACAGCGCCGTGCGGTAGACCTCCAAGCGCGCGACGAAATCGGCCAGCCATTGCGCATCGACGAAGGCCTTGAGGATGCGCCGCACCTCATAGAGACCCCGGTCCTGGCCGCTGCCGGCAGTGGGCTTGAGCCGACGCAGAAAACCCAGGTCCGCGACCTTGGAGATGGTCGCGTCCATCTGATCGATGAGCCTGGCCTCGTTGGTGCCATCGGGCAGAAAGACACGCATCAGCTCGGCGATCTCTTCGCGCGAGAGCACCAGCCGGGTCTCGCCACCGCTGGCATCGAATTCAGCCAGACGCTTGCGCAGGAGCGCCAGCATCAGACTCACCGGATAGGACAGTGGCCGACGCGCGATCAGTCGGGGCAGACGGGGCGCGCCCTCGGATTCGTCTGGATCCGGACGACTTTTGAGAAAGGCAAAGCCCTCGGCCTCGTCCAGCACCAGATCGAGCAGCAGCACCGACGACTGCTCCCGCACCCGTGCCTGCAAACGCAAGAGACTCGCCCACAGACGCTCATCGTCCTCGCGATAGACCACGCCCTTGAGCAAGCGCACCAGGAGCAACGACAGCTCGGGCACCGCTGGTAGTGCATCAGGTAGGCTGTCCATGGACTGGTCATCCAGCGTGGTGTCGTTCAACTCATTCGCTCCATGGCGCCGATCTTCAGCGGATTTCCAGCGGATCTCCAGAAAGGAGATTCACTTGGTCAGGTTGGGCGCCTGTGGCAAAGTCCTTCAGCATGACTCGATTGTAACGCGCGAGCCATCACCCGGCATGTGTCCTGTGACTCAGGAGTCGGGGCGTCTCGCCCCGAGTGGGGACAATCCACCACCGGCGCCGGAGGCTCATCCGTGCCAACTTAAGCAGATCCTTGATCTCTCAACCGAACGCGAGCCGTCGGCACCGGGATCTCCGGCGGGGCAACAGGTCGGCAACGCACGGGGTCTACACTTCGCGGGTCGCCGCTGCAGGCGCTCCATGACGGCCGGCTCGGAGTGCAAGCTTCAGCTTGCGCGATGAGCGCCTTCGTGCCTGCAGGCTGAAGCCTGCACTCCGACCTGTCAGGACCGCAACCCGAAATGCATATGCCCCAACGGGGCAGCATCCCACAGCCCAGGGATGCGACCGGGCCGCATCACCGGGTCACGGCCGATCACCCTGGCAACCCCAGCCGGGTTGCATCGGACCGGAAGCCCTGGTGACGCAACCCCGTTGGGTTTGGCGCCCCGGCATGCCCCGTCCCCAGGGGCGCAGCGTGGCGTCGCAACCCTGGGCTCACGGATGACATCCCGTTGGGATTGCGGAGGAGAGCCAGCGGATCCATGGTGTTGCGGCACCGATAAGAGCGCCGCTGACCTTGCCTCGAGCCGGAGGAGTCGATCTTGTCGAGTACCAGGTCGCGCGATTGCCCTGGCGACTGCGTGATTCTCTGTTGTCAGATCGTCCAACCTGTGCTAGCGTCTTCCTACAGGACTGAATGTACTCAAATTTTACCCATCGAAGTTGCTCGATCAAGCCCGGTGTCGCCGTGCTAGGCAGATTCTGTCTAGCTCCGTTAGCGTAGATTCTGCCTAGCACACCTGAGCGACATTCTGTCTAGTTAGTGCCTGAAAGAAAACCCTAAAAAATCGCCGTCCCCCCGTGCTGCTGACCGAATTGCGACCATGGCTTTTAGCCCATTTCC
>RZZN01000360.1 GCA_009929855.1 Gammaproteobacteria bacterium | reverse complement strand
GCTCGCGCGCGAGGCTGGCTTGGACGTGGTCGTTCAGCGCCTCCTCGATGCGCGCGGCGAATGCCGGCGGGCGTCCCGGGCCATGGCGGCGCCGATGATCCTAAAAAGAGCAGTTACACCTTGCCTCACGTGACCCAAGCCGCTGAAATATCGGCGCAAGGAGGTCCCCATGAGCAACCCGATCGCTCACCCGCAGGGTGAACCCGACACCACCGCGCTGGTGCCGCATGCCGGCCCGGTGGCGGTGGACACCTTTGGCGGTCGCGTCCACGTCGAGTGGGATGCGCAGGCGGCGGTCACCCCGCTGGGGCAGCTGCCGTTCTTCGCCGAGTTTCTGCGCCTGGGCGGACGTTTCGATGCCTGGGTGGAAAGCTGCCCGCTGAAGCTGACCAGCCCGAACGCCCCGAGCACGCGCGACGTTCTGGGTACCGCCATCCTGGCGGTGCTGTCCGGGCATCAGCGCTATGCCCACATCAGTGCCCTGCGCGGCGACGCCATCAATGCCTCGCTGCTGGGCATGGAGGCGGTGGTCAGCGAGGACTCGGTGCGCCGCAACCTCGGCAAGCTCGATGAAGCCGACGGGGTCGCCTGGCTACAGAACCATCTGGACGCCTGCGTCGCCCCGGTGCTGGGCGTGCCCTGGATTCTCGATACCGACGTGACGGTCAAGCCGCTCTACGGGCATCAAGAGGGCGCGGTCAAGGGCTACAACCCGCACAAGCCGGGGCGCCCTTCGCACACCTACCATACCTATTTCATCGCCGGTCTGCGTCTGATCCTGGACGTGGAGGTGCTGGCCGGCAATCAAACCGCGTCCAAGCACAGCGCGCCGGGGCTGTGGGAGTTGCTCGCGCGCCTGCCGCGGGCGCACTGGCCGCTGTGCATTCGCGGCGACCGCGACTGGGGCACCCAAGCCAACATGGCACGGGCCGAGCAGGAGCGGATCCCCGATCTGTTCAAGCTGCGCATGACCTCCAAGGTCAAGCACGCCGTCGAGCGCCTGATGCGCGATGCCGAGTGGTGCGATGCCGGTCAAGGCTGGCAAGGGGCCGAAACGACCCTGCGTCTGTCGGGCTGGAGCCGCGCACGGCGCGCTATCGTGCTGCGCCGGCGCATCAAGGCCGACCTGGCCGTCGTCGAGCAGGGTGATCCCGAGCAGCTGCGCCTGAGCTTCGCCGA
>RZZN01000359.1 GCA_009929855.1 Gammaproteobacteria bacterium | reverse complement strand
GCGTTCCCCGCGCTCGCGGGGATGAACCGCCCTGCTCCATTTCCATCACTGGCTCCTGGACGCGTTCCCCGCGCTCGCGGGGATGAACCCCCAGTCCATTCAGAGATCCACTTGCCAAACTCGCGTTCCCCGCGCTCGCGGGGATGAACCGTAGTTGTAGTCTGTGACGAAGTAACGCCCGTCGCGTTCCCCGCGCTCGCGGGGATGAACCGTAGTTGTAGTCTGTGACGAAGTAACGCCCGTCGCGTTCCCCGCGCTCGCGGGGATGAACCGCATCGAGTCATAGATACTTTGTAGGATCGCATCGCGTTCCCCGCGCTCGCGGGGATGAACCGCGTTTGAGCGTGTGATAAAGAAAGAGGGAGGCGCGTTCCCCGCGCTCGCGGGGATGAACCTGCAAACGAATCTCCGACATGGACTCCGACAGTGCGTTCCCCGCGCTCGCGGGGATGAACCGTCGAGATAGTCGTTGCCCGAAACGTCTTTCTGGCGTTCCCCGCGCTCGCGGGGATGAACCGAAATTCATCGGCGGGCATATCACCCTTGCGGGGCGTTCCCCGCGCTCGCGGGGATGAACCGCCTGGAGTCCGCCATTGCATCGGGCGTGCTGAGCGTTCCCCGCGCTCGCGGGGATGAACCGACGGTGTTTCTGTCGTCACTGGCACGTCAGGGGCGTTCCCCGCGCTCGCGGGGATGAACCGAACGCGCCGAACAATCGCCGCCCGCCTATAAAGCGTTCCCCGCGCTCGCGGGGATGAACCGTCCAGGACGCCATATGCGGTAACTGGTGGGCGGCGTTCCCCGCGCTCGCGGGGATGAACCGATAAGTTTAGTGATGAGGCAAATATGGGTTATGCGTTCCCCGCGCTCGCGGGGATGAACCGCCATGGATGTGATTATTCCGACTCTTCAGGCTGCGTTCCCCGCGCTCGCGGGGATGAACCGACGCCCCACGCAACGCATGGGATACCCTGACAGCGTTCCCCGCGCTCGCGGGGATGAACCGACGCTGATCTCAAGCTACGCCATTGCGGCCGAGCGTTCCCCGCGCTCGCGGGGATGAACCGCGCGCGGCCGCGCGGCTGCTCGGACGATCGAGGCGTTCCCCGCGCTCGCGGGGATGAACCGAGACTCATCCTCTTCGCCGCAGCTGTTATATCGCGTTCCCCGCGCTCGCGGGGATGAACCG
>RZZN01000358.1 GCA_009929855.1 Gammaproteobacteria bacterium | reverse complement strand
CATGTCCAAAGCAAAATTCGAGCGCAGCAAGCCACACGTGAACGTGGGCACGATTGGTCACGTGGACCACGGCAAGACGACGCTGACGGCGGCGATCACGATGCACCAGGCGAAGAAGTTTGGTGGTGAGGCGCGCGCGTACGATCAGATCGACAATGCGCCGGAGGAGCGTGCGCGTGGGATCACGATTGCCACGGCGCACGTGGAATACGAGTCGCCGGCGCGTCATTACGCGCACGTGGACTGCCCGGGCCACGCCGACTATGTGAAGAACATGATCACTGGGGCGGCGCAGATGGACGGTGCGATCCTGGTGGTGTCGGCGGCGGATGGTCCGATGCCGCAGACGCGCGAGCATATTCTGCTGTCGCGGCAGGTGGGCGTGCCCTACATCGTGGTGTACCTGAACAAGGCCGACATGGTGGATGACGCCGAGCTGTTGGAGCTGGTGGAGATGGAGGTCCGGGAGCTGCTGTCGAGCTATGACTTCCCGGGAGACGACACGCCGATCGTGACGGGCTCGGCGAAGTTGGCGATGGAAGGCAATGAATCCGAGATGGGGACGCAGTCGATCGATCGCTTGATCGAGGCGCTGGACAGCTACATTCCGGAGCCGGAGCGTGCGGTGGATGGTGCGTTCCTGATGCCGATCGAAGACGTTTTTTCGATCTCGGGTCGCGGCACGGTGGTGACGGGCCGGATCGAGCGCGGGATCGTGAAGGTGGGTGACGAGGTGTCGATCGTGGGGATTCGCCCGACGACGAAGAGCACCTGCACGGGCGTGGAGATGTTCCGCAAGCTGCTGGATCAGGGTCAGGCCGGCGACAACGTGGGCGTGTTGCTGCGCGGGATCAAGCGCGAGGACGTGGAACGTGGGCAGGTGTTGGCGAAGCCGAACACGATCACCCCGCACACGCACTTCGAGGCGGAGGTGTACGTGCTGAGCAAGGAGGAGGGCGGGCGTCACACGCCGTTCTTCAATGGTTACCGGCCGCAGTTTTACTTCCGCACGACGGACGTGACCGGCGCCTGCGAGCTGCCCGAAGGGGTGGAGATGGTGATGCCGGGTGATAATGTGAAGATGACGATCAAGCTGATCGCGCCGATTGCGATGGAAGAGGGGCTGCGCTTCGCCGTGCGCGAGGGTGGTCGTACGGTCGGTGCCGGCGTCGTCGCCAAGATCATCGAGT
>RZZN01000055.1 GCA_009929855.1 Gammaproteobacteria bacterium | reverse complement strand
CAAAGGAGTCGGGGCCTCCAGGCCCCGAGTGAGGATCCTCCCACGCCAGCAGACCCGATCGGCGCCGGCATGAGTGCCCTGCCACAGGCTCGGCCTCGCACCCGTCCTTCCTCGGGGCGAGGACGCCCCGACTCCCCTGGGGCGGGGACGCCCCGACTCCCCTGGGGCGAGGACGCCCAGACTCCCTTGGGGCGAGGATGCCCCGATTTCCCTGGGCGGGGATGCTTTGGCTCCTGTGTCAGCGCGGGCGCTTGAGGATGCGGGTCAGGCGGACGCCTAGTCCGTTGAAGCAGCGCAGTCCGAGCTTGTGGGTGAAGTAGCTCGGCCACTCGGCGGCGGCGTCGCGGTGGATGCCGGCGCGGTCCGAGAGCTCTTGCAAGATGGCGATCAGACGCTGTCGGTGGGGCTGGAAGTTGGCGATGGTGCGCCGCCGGATCTCCTCTGCCGGCACCGCGCAGCGCTGCATGAGCGCGACCCCGTCGCGCACCGCCGCGCTGTCGTCCTCGCTGATGCAGGCATAATCCGGCTCGAAGAAGACATCGCGTCCACCCAGGCTGCGGGTGGACACCAGCGGCCGCCCCGAGAGCAGATACTCGGCGCTGACGAACATCGCGCCCTCCTCCGCCGAGAGACAGAGCCCGCAATGGGCCTCGCTGATGGCGCGTGAGATGAAGGGCGAGAAGACCTTGCGCGTCCAGCTCGCATGCGCAAGCTCACGCCTGACCTGATTGAAATAGTCGGTTTCCTGCGGTGAGTGATCGCCGATCAGACGCAGCGACTCGATCCCCTGGGCGAGCTGATGACGCTTGAATGGCGTGATGCGCGCGATATAGATGGCGTCATAGCGGATCGGGCGATCGATGATCCGATAGCGATGCTCATCGAGAAAGGCATTCTGATGACAAAACTCGGCGCGCAGTCCAAGGCCGCTGAGCAGCTCGACCTCGCGTGTCGAATTGCACAGAAAGATCATCTCGGCCTCGGGCCGAAGCCGGCTGACCTCGGCCACCGCGCGCGCCGCCTCCGCGGCACGCTCCGGGGTCTCGCGATGCCAGCCGAGTTGGAAGAGCAGATGCGGCTTGCTCCCCGCCAGCGCGGCCAGGATGGCGTCACGGTGTTGGATGAAATCCTCGAAATAGCTGACGATGACCGCCGGCCTCGCGAAGAGGACATAGGCTGGCAGGGCATTGCCTTGGATGAGCTGTTTGACGCGTCTCGCGGCCTGAGAAATCATCGCACACCAGCGGGGAGAATGGGTGTGGCCAGATGGTACGCGGGCACCTTGTCACTGACAACCGATCGGCGTCTTGCGCGCGGTCGATCAGCGCCTGATCAACCGAGAGACGACTGGTAGGGTCGCAATGCCCGAGTGCGACTCGGCAACCCCAGGTCAGGTGGCCAAGGTCCTCGACGATGCCGATCTCACTGGGCGATCCCAGTGGCGCCGAGGGCATGGGCGATCGATCCGATGGGCCACGGCGCACGCCTTGAGCCCTCGTCAGGGCCGGCGTAACATCCTGATCATCCACCTTCTCATCGGCCATTCGCACAGGGTGTCCCAGTGACCTTGCCACCGGAGCTCTGGCCGGAGGCGATCAGCCTCAAGCAGATCATCTTCGTGGGCATGACGATCGGCTTTCTGTCCGTCGCCATCCCCATGGCGATCCGCTTTGCCTGGATGGATCGCGTCTGCATGGCCGGGATTCTCTTCATGGCCATCAATCCGGTGGATGTGACCTTCTTCAGCTACACCCTCTATCGCGGCGACATCCGCGGGATCGAGTTTGGCGTCACCGATTGGCTCACCATCACCATGGTCGTGACCATGCTCAATGCGCCCCGCTGGCGCAAGCGGCGACTCTACACACGCAATCCCAACGAGATTTGGATGGCGCTCTATCTGCTCTACAGCGCCTTCACCATCGCCACCGCGCTCATCCCTCAGTTCGCACTCTTCGGCGTCACCAAGCTGGTGCGTGCCTATGCGACCTTCTGGGTCGCCTACAACTTCATCCGCAACGAGGATGATCTGCGCTTCATCATCTGGTGCGTGGCAGGACTGACCTTCTACAGCTTCGTCCAGGTCCTCATGGACAAATACACCCGCGGCGTCTTTCCGCCGCGCGGCTCGTTTCCACACCAGAATGGCCTGGCCACCTTTCAGAACATGATGAACTTCATCCTATTCGCGGTGCTGATGCAGGATACCGACAAGCTCTTCGACAAGCGCACGCTGATCTACTGGGCCGCCCTTGGGGCGGGCGTGCTCACGACCCTGGCGACCCTGTCGCGCGGGGGCATGGCCACCATGATCATGGGCTTCATGATGATCGTCTTCATGACCTTCCTGCTCAAACAGAAATCGACCAAATACAAGAAGAAGCTCTCCGCGATCGGCCTGATGATCCTGCTGTCGCTGCCTGGTCTGGCCTTCGTGCTGCCACCCATCATCGAGCGTTTCGAGACCGCGCCCGAAGAATCCGGCGAGTCGCGCCATGCCGCCAACATCTCATCCGAGCAGATGGGAGACGATTATTTCTTCGGTGTCGGACTCAACAATTATTCTTTTGCAATCAACTATATGGTCTATGGTGAGCACCTTGCGCCACTGGATCGCGGCATCGCGCACCACATCTTCTGGCTACACTATGCCGAGATGGGTCTGATCGGCGTCCTGCTCTATGTCATGCTCACCGGCACCTTCATGTGGCTTGCACTGCGCTTCATCCTCAAGCGCGAGGATAGCCTGGAGCGGGTCTTGGCCATCGGCATCCTCGTCGCCTTCATCATCAACTGGATGATCGGTCTGCTGGAATGGAATTTCCGCATCATCCAGATCACGGTGGCCTATTTCATGCTGGCCGGATTCGTCGCCTCGCTCGACCGCGTGGAGCGCGAGCGGATTCGGCAGGATCGGCTGCAGATGGGTCGTCTGGCGCTCTTCTGGTCGTTGCTGATCAGCCAGCGTCGCGGCAAGCGGCCAGCCTCGGCCCCGCCAGCGCCGCGCCCGGTCGGCTCAGCGGCGGCGCATCACACCGGCCCGCGGCGCGCGCGCAGGTCCGGACCGGGCGCGGGGCGCCTTGGCCGAGCCCCTCCGCGCTGAGACACCGCGATCGCTCAATGCCACCGGAGACCGAGGATGCGCGACCACTCACTGGATCTGCTCAAAGGTGTCGCCTGCGTGCTGATGCTGCTGGCACATACCCAACTGCAGATCGACCTACCGTCCAAGGCGCTGACCTTCCTGGGCAGCTTTGCGCCGATCCTCTTCTTCGCCGTTTCGGGCATCACGGCCAATGTCCAGGCTCAGCGCTATCCCGTGACCGGGATCCTGCTGACCTATGTCATGATCTTCCTGCTCGGTCTGAGCTTTGCGTCCATGGTCTCCGGCAATGTCTGGGCCAGCTTCAACATGGACATCCTGCAGATCATCGCCGTCGGGGTCCTGACGCTCTATCTGGTACAGCGCTTCATCGATCCGCGGCCATGGACGCATCTGGCCGTGGCCGTGGCCATCTTTGGACTCAAGCTGCTGACCGATCTCTTGCCGCGAGAGGGCTGGTGGCTGAACCTGCTGGCCAATGTGGTGCTGGAGCCCGGCAATTTCGTCATCATCCCCTGGCTGTTTCCCTTCTTTCTCGGCATGTACTGCCATTTGGCGCCAAACCGGCACAACCTCTGGCTCGCCGCGGTCGCGGCGCTGGCCTTGGTTCTGGGCTGGGCGCTCGGTCTGCCGCTTGGCATCGACAATCGCTGGGACATGACGGTCGGCTATTTCCTGTTCGCGCTGCTCATCACCGCGCTGGCCTTCTTCATCGCGCGCGCACTGCCACCCGCATGGATCAGGCGCGCCTTCGCGCCACTGCTCTGGCTCGGGGGGCAATCCTTGCTTTTTCTCTACGTGCACATGGGTCTGATCTGGCTGGTGCGCCGTTACAGCGAGGGCATCTGGGGCACCTATTGGATCTGGCCGGTGGTCGGGCTGCTGTCGGTCCTGCTGATGTGGGTGTTGCCGCCACTGCTCGCGCGGCTGGGCATCGCGCGGCTCATGCGCTGGCTGCCGGCCTGGATCCTTCTGCTGGGACTGGTGCTCGGCGCGCCGCTGGTGCTGCCGGCGGGGGCGCCGCTGGTGCTCACTCAACTCATGCTGGGGATCGTGTTCTCCCTGTACTATGCTGAGATGACACGCGCGCTCAAGGGGATCACCTGGCCAGCGCCACGGGCTCGAGAGGGGCGATGAGATGAAAGACGCGCCAGCCGTTGGTCAGCGCGACGCCTGGGTCGATTACGCCAAGGCCATCGGCATCCTGCTGGTGGTCTATGGCCATGTGGCCCGTGGTGTCTTCAATGCGGGCATCCCGATGGATGAATCGCTCTATCGGCTGGTGGACAGCATCATCTACAGCTTCCACATGCCGCTGTTCTTCTTCCTGTCCGGGATCTTCTTCCTCCAGTCACTGACACGCCGCGGGCGCGGCGCACTGGCGCTGAGCAAGGTCGATACCATTCTCTATCCCTACATCCTCTGGTCATTGATCCAGGGCCTGGTCGAGGTCTGGCTCAGCCGCTACACCAACGGCAGCACAACCCTGACCGAGGTCCTGAGCCTGTGGGATCCGCGTGCCCAGTTCTGGTTCCTCTATGCCTTGTTCATGATCCTCATGACCGCGATCCTGGTCTATCGCAATGCCTCCCAGTCACTGCTGCTCGGTGTGCTCGCGGTCTCGGCCCTGGCCTCTGTCTTCCAGTCCGACATCCCCTCGGCACTGCACTCGGACTATGTGGTGAAAAACTTCGTCTTCTTCGCCTGTGGAGTCTGGCTCGGCACCATCAAGGAGCGTCTGGGCATGCCCTCATGGCATTGGGCGGCGGTTGGGGTGGTGGCCTTCGTGGTGGCTCAATATGGCTTCCATGTCACGCTGGGTCTGACGCACGAGGACAGGGGGGTCGCCTCGCTATTGCTGGCAGTGGTCTCGATCCTCGCGGTGTCGAGCCTCTGTCTCTGGCTCGCGCGCACGCCGACGCGCTGGATGCTGGCACTCGGCACCGCCTCCATGGGGATCTATGTCATGCACATCCTCGCCGGGAGCGGCGCGCGGATCCTGCTGAGCCGGGTGCTCGGGATCGAGGCGGCCTGGGCGCACCTGCTCGTCGGCGTGCTGGTGGGGATCCTCTTGCCGATGCTGGCCCTTTGGCTGTTCGAGCGTCTGAAGATCCCAGGGGTGCTGGCGGCACCTCGCTGGCTCGCGCTCGAGGGGCTCGCCCGCCGCTGGCGAGGCGCGGTCTGAGACTGGCCAGCGCTCAGCCGAGCGCTGGGTGATTCGCTTCATCCATCTGGAGAGATCAAGATGTCTGTCATCGGCGATCGGTCAAGTGGCACCTCGATACACTGGCAAAGGCTGATGTTGGCCCTTGGGGTGCTCTTGCTGACGCTGACCCTGATCAGGCTCGGCGCCATCTTCCCGCGCGACATCTTCACCGACTATCTGGCCTACACCGACACCACTCAGGCGATCATGGCCGGGGCCAATCCATACGATCTGGAGTCCATGCGCTACCGCACCTGGGGCGAGGCACCGATCGTCTTTCCCGGATACGTCGTCTTCTTCCAATGGATCGCCCAGGATGCGCCTGGCTTCAAGCCCTGGTACATCCTGGGCTCGATGCTCCTCTTCCTGTCCGCCCTGCTGCTGTTCCTGCGCCGGACCGCATTGCGCGAGGCGCCCAGCGGACTGCCCGATGCACAGACCTTCCTCATCTACAGCATCATGCTGTTCGTCTTCTTCAACGCCAGTCCAGTGCTCAAGACGCTGCGTCTGGGGCAGAGCACGCCGATCATCTTCTTCGCCTTCTTCATGCTGCTGCTGTGCAACCGTGAATGGTGCCGCTATCTCATGCTGGCGAGCATCGCGATCATGAAATATTCGATGTTGACCATCTGGGCCCCACTGCTGTTCTTCAAGAAATACTACCAGCTGTGCATCATCGGCTTCCTGATCTTCCTGCTCGCCGCGCTCTATCCGGTGATCTATTTCCCGGACATCCTCACGCTCTTCAAGTCCTATGTCCGCGAGGTCGCGCTCCAGACCACCGAGCAGGGCTTCAACACCTACAGCGTGAGCGGCTTCGACATGGTGCACCTGGATGTCATCAAGAATGCCTGGGCCGCCACCACGCTGAAGCTCCTCTTCATCGCGGGCGGCATCGCACTCTTCCTCAGGGAGCGCAAGACCCCTGGGGTGTCATTCAATCTGCTGTTCTCCGCCGGGTGTCTGACCATGCTGATCTCGTACCATCGATTGCACGATCTGGTGGTCCTGCTGCCCTTCCTGCTGGTGCTCGCCCATCAGTTCATGGTCACTCGGCGCTATCTGATGCTGGGGATCTGCGCCGCCTTCCTGCTCTATTTCCTGATCCCCGAGAGCATCCTCTTCCCCATCAGTAGCGCCCTGGGGGGACAGCTCGGCGGACTCGAGCAGTGGATTCATCTCAATCGCTACGACGACAATGTGGTGCTATGGCAACAGATGCTGCCAACCCCGGCGATCGTCATGCCCTTGATGACCCTGTTCGCCTACTATGTCAACATCGTCCACCCTAGTCCCTATCGCTTCGAGCTCGGATCACCCAGCGCCGACGTCCGGGAGCCATGACCAAGATGAGCGCCAAACTCTATCATCTGGAAGAGCACCACCCCCTGACCGGCAGCAATACCGCCTTGCTCCTGGCCGGGGCACTGATCCTGTCGTTGCTGCTCTGGTGGACGCTCGATCCCGAGATCCCTCCCGTCTGGTATCTGGTGGCACTCAAGCTGCAACTGGCGGCGCTGGTTGGGCTCTTTCTGCGGGGGTTGCGCCGCCGGGTCTTCTTTGGGCGGGCGCTCTCACTGCACCAATCGCTCTCATTCGAGGTCGTGGTTCAGATCCTGCAATCGGTCAGTCCGCTGTTGCCGCGCAAGGCGTTCGAGGCTGAATTCATCATCCGCGAGACCGGACTGCCGCGGGCGCTGGCACAGGCCTGGATTCGCAGTCGCGGCACCAGTGTCTGGCTGATCGGCGTGGCGGCACTGGGCGCGATCCTGTGGGGTCATGCTCTGCCCGTGGCCGCGTCACTGTGCGCACTGGCGCTGGCTGGTGGCTTTCTCTACAGCCTGCTCAGTCTGCGGCGCACCACCGGGGCGGACACCGTGGTCGTGAGCGGCTCGCGGCATGCGGCCAACCTGGCCATGGGTCTGCTGACCTGGGGATTCGAGGGCGCGCTCTTCGTCTGGGCACTGAGCGGCATCCTTCCCCCTGCGCAGGCCATGCTCATCTATGTCGGCTTCACCGCCATCGTGGAGCTCTCGCCGGTGCCCTATGGACTCGGGGTGGCCGAGCTGCCCGCGCTCATCGCCGCGCTCTCCGGACATGCCCCGGCCGCACTTGCTGCCTTGCTGATCTTCCATCTCGCCAGGCTGTGGCCACTCCTGCCCCTGGGGATCCTCTATCTGGCACGCTACAAGCTGCGGCTGGCCGACTTTCAGGATGCCGGCATCATCGGCCGCATCACCCGCAGCCACCGCCCAGCGGGTGGCTGGGCCTTGGCCGAGGATGGCGCGGGCACCGACGCTGGATTGGTGACTCTGGTGATCCCGGCCTACAACGAGGAGCAACGTCTGCCTGCCTATCTCGACGCGATCCGCGCCCATCTCGATGGCGGCGCACTGCGCGTGGAGGTTCTGATCGTCGACGATGGCTCCAAGGATGGCACGGCCGCCTATGTCGAGCGCGTGGCCGCGATCGACCCGCGCGTCCGCCTGGTCCGCCAACCCCGCAACGAGGGCAAGGGCAACGCGGTCAAGCGCGGCGTGCTGGAGGCGCGCGGGCGCTATGTGCTCTTCGCCGACGCCGATGGCGCCACCCCGATCACCGAGCTCGAGGGCCTGCTCGGCGCCGTCGGCGAGCGCGCCGAGATCGCCATCGGCTCGCGCCGACTGGCCGCGGCGCGGATCCGGCGCGAGCGCACTGGCCTGCGCCAGCTGATGGGCAACGTCTTCTACTCGGTGGTCAATTTCTTCGCCGTGCCGGGCATCCGCGACACCCAGTGCGGCTTCAAGCTGTTTCGCACGGACGTGGCGCGCGAGCTGTTCCGTGATCTCAACGAGTCGGGCTGGGCCTTCGACGTCGAGCTGCTCTATCGCGCTCAGCTCTTCGGCTATGGCATCGCCGAGGTGCCGGTCAACTGGCATGAGGTGCCCGGATCCAAGGTCGACCCGCTGCGCGACGCCGTGAAGATGTTCCTCGCCATCTTCCGGATTCGCCGTCGCAATGCCGGTCTGCTGCGCCATGCCCCGAGCGGGCAGGTCGGCGCCGCGGCCCAGCGCTGAGTCATTGACATGTCCGCATTGAAACGTCTGGTCGGTCAACTTGGTCGCTTCGGTCTGGTGGGTGTCGTCAATACCGGCATCGACTTCGCGGTCACCAATCTACTCTTCCTACTGCTGCGCCCGACCGCCGACCTGGGGTTGCTGGGGATCTCGGTGGTCGCCTGTCTGCTCGCGGCCGCCAACTCCTACTGGATGAACTCACGCTGGACCTTCGAGCAAGCGCGCGGAAGCTCCCAGACCCTGGCGCGCTTCGCCCTGGTGGCCGGTGTCGGATTGGTGGTGAACTCGTCGGTCTTTCTGTTCATCGCCAAGTATCTGCACCTTTTGGTGCAGGTCGATCCGCTCCTCGCCATCAATCTCGCCAAGCTCGGCGGCGTGGGCGCGGCGATGGTGGTCACCTTCCTGGGGTATCGCTTGGGTGTCTTCCCCACCGAGGAGAGCTGGGCCCTGCGCGAGCAGACCTGCCTGGCGCCCGCGACCACCCCACCCCGTTGGGGTTGGCTCGGGGCCATCCTGCTGCTCGCCCTGGCGGCACGTCTGGGCTTTCTCGCGCTCGCGCCGGTGGTCCATGGCGATGCCGTCAACTACTCCAACCTGGCCGTGCTGATGGCGCAGGGACGGTTCGAGCAGGTCGACAGCTTCTGGCATTCGCTCTACGACTTTTGGCAGCTGCCGCTGCTGCTCATGGGTCTCGATCCCTACCCGGCCTTGGTGTTGGCCTCGCTGATCCCGGGGCTCCTGCTGCTCATCCCGGTCTACTTGCTGGGCCGGCGGCTCTATGGCGAGTCGGCGGGGCTGATCGCCGCCCTCCTGGTCGCCTGGCATCCGCGTCTGGTGGAATATTCGGTCAACGGCTATGCCGAGTCATTCTATCTCTGCGCGGCGACCTGGGGCATCTGGGGACTGACCGCGCTCTTTCAGGGAGAGCGGGGCCGCTCGGTGGTCTTGGCCATGGGTCTCGGACTCGGCAGCTATCTCCTGGTGCGCAACGAGGGGCTGTTGCTGATCATCCTCTTGGTTGGCTTGACCGCTGACTGGCTCCCCCGCCACCAGCGACAGGATCCCGGTAGGCGGCGCGCACTGGCGCGCGCGGGTGTCATCCTACTCGCCTTGACCGCGGTCTACGCGGCGCTCAGCATGGCCCTGCTGGACACCCCGGGTCTGTTCAGCAAGGCCAGCAACCTGTCCAAGCTGCATGCCGAGACACTCGACATGCGCGCCGCGGCACGCGAGACCTACGGTGGCGAGGGACAGGCCGCGCGGGCCATGGACTGGACGGCACAAGCGGCCAATCTGCTGGCGCGCTGGCCCCAGAATCTACGCTACGCCGCCGAGCGTCTCCCCGGGGTTCTGCTCTCGCCGGTCATCCTCTTCGCACTGCTCTTGCCGGTGTTGGTCCGTCGGCGCGGCACCGCGCCAGGGGACGAGGCGCCACTCCTGCTCTTCACGCTCTGGCCCCTGCTCTTCTATCCATTCGTCCAACTCGAGCCCCGCCTCCTGTTTCCGACACTCATCGGTGTCTGTCTATTCGGAGCGGGCGGATTGGTTGCAAGCGGTCAGTGGTTGGCAAGACAATTGGCCGATTCACCGCGCTTGGTCGCCGCCGCGACCCCAGGCCTGGTCGGTCTCATGTTGCTCTTGCAGCTGATGCTGATCCCACTGCTCGCCTGGAGCTCGGTGACCCAGCGTGAATTTCACCGCGAGGTCGGGGCCTGGATCGCCGCCAATCTGCCGGCCGAGGCGAGGATCGCTGGCGATGGCTATGGCTACATCAATGCCACCAGCTTCTGGGCCGGACGCGTCGCCATGCCCAGACGCTGGGTCGAGACACCCGAGGCACTGGGTGCCTGGGCGCTCGAGCACGAGGTGCAGGCATTGATCCTGTACGAAGGCTATCTGAGTCAAGCCAACCCGGAGCTCTCTCGCGTGCTCGAGACCGGCATCCCCGGCATGGTGCTGCTCGAGCGGCTCGATTTCCCGCGCGTCGGTTGGGTGACCATCTGGGGCCCGGCGACTGGACTCGAGCCGGTCACGCGCGCGCCAGCGCCTTGAGCCGCAGCGTTCCAGAGCCATGTCGAGCGCCCTCACGAGCGCCATGTTGGATGACCCAAACCTGAGAAGCAACCGCAAGTGTACACAAGACATGGCAGGGATCGATCATCGCCCCAGCAGCAGCTCCTGCTCTTGGTGGGCACCGCGGTCAATCTGATCCTGCTCCTGATCCTACTGGCCTTCTCCTATCTGCGTGAAGAGCCGACCTTCTGGACCAGTGCCGGCGGACTACCCATCTGGCTGCGCGATCTGGTGGGCAGTGGCTATTATCCGCTCGCGCTGCTGGTCTTCATGCTGCTCACGGCCTTCTCACTGCTCAGCGCCTATCTGCTGAGCACGCGCACCAACAGCGCGGGCCTGGCCGTGCTGCTGTTGCCGCTGCTCTGGGGACTCTTTTTCATGGCCATCGTCAGCGCCGCCCTGAACAATCTGGACAACCTACTCAATGGTCGACCGCTGCATTGGCATCCAGACGCGACCTGGTATCAGCGATGACGGATCGACACCTCGGCGAGAGTCACACCCCGCACCCATCGAGACGGCCATGGACCAAGAATCAGTGACCAGCGACCCTGGCGCCAGACCCGCCAACCCTGAGAGGACCCCAGAGCAGTATCTGGATGCACTGGACCCAAACCTGCGCGCGAGCTTCAGCGAGGCCCAGCTCGATGCCGTGAAGCGATTGCTCGAGTCATCCATTCCGCGGCCCGCGCCCAAGCTGGTCGATCTGCGCCTCTGGCTCGATCTGTTCGCCTCCAGGTACTACCTGGTGCTCTTCATCGGGCGGGATCGGCGCCGCCACGCGCGCTCGGACTTGGTCGAGCCGATGGCGCGCAAGGGCAATCTGCTGGTGGTGCTGTTGGTGTTGCTCGGGCTGAGCCTGCTGGTGAGTCTCACGGTCATCACGCTCGCCTTGCTGGTCAAATACAGCATCCATCTCAGTCTCTTCCCGAATCCGCGCTGAGCGGTCGACCGCTCAGACCCCGGCCTCGGCGCGCATCAGGTGGAAGATGTCGGTGATGGCGCGGGGATCGTCTGGCGGCGCGACATTGGAGAGGAGTGCGGCGTCCGAGTCCGGATCATCCGGATGATAGCCGTGCATCCCGGTGATGGGCGTCAACCCCATATGGCTCGGAACGATCAAGACGCCTGGATTCATGAGGAAGATCAGCTCACCGTACTGGTGACCCTCGAAGTCGCAGCCCAGCCGCGCGAGCTCGGCATCGCTCAGGATCCGTCCCTCGGGGACCTGCTCCAGTCGCGCGACGATCCGCTCACGCGCGGCAGGGGTGTGGAACCAGAAGCGACCCATGGTCGAGTCGTAGGTGGCGGTATAGTCGCGGCCGAACGTCAGATCCAGTGACTCGATCTGGCGCATGAGATCCAGGTGGGTATGCACCGTGGCCATACCATGATCGGAGCAGACGAAGACCCTGACCTCGTCATAGTGCGCGGCGGCGGTGCGCAGCACCTGCTCGAGCGCGGCAGCGTACCAGTCGAGCTTCTCGTCGACCAGCGCGCTCGCCTTCCCCACCCGATGCAGCAGGGCGTCCATGGCCGCCATGTAGAGCAGCGCGAAGCGGATCTCGCCCTTGGCCAGATCGGTTCGCAGCGCCGCCAGGTTGTCCTCTTCCGCGGCACGCCAGTCCGAGACGTGATAAGGCACGCCGGCCCGGCTCAGATGATCGAAGATGTTCTCGCCACGGTTCATGCCACCCGGCACGAAGAGATCGCTCTTCTCGCAATAGTCGAACTTGTCGATGTGCTCGAATGGGATGTTGTAGAGCTGGAAATAGCCGGTATAGCTGTAGAGTCGCTTGATGAGCTTGCTGATGAGATTGCGCACGCGGCCGCGGTCGACCAGCGCGCCTGGCAGCCACCCGAGCAGACGCAGCGGCTTGAATGGCGAGGTCTGGGGTGAATAGTAGAAGAATGACCAATGCCGGTGATCGCGTGGCATCAGACCGGTCAGGATCGAGGGGATGCAGGCCGAGGAAAATCCAAAGACAGAGCGAAGCTTGCGCCGATGGGGCAGCTGCTCCTCCATGAAGCGGCGCCCCTCGAGCACCTCCCAGCCGAGTGCGTCGATGAATACGATCATGGAGATGGTGCGCGCCTGTTGGTCGCTCATCGGTCGTCTCCCACATCATGGTGAAATTTTTGCCCGCGTGGGGCAGCACAACCCGCTCATCGACACTATAGTATAGTGACGAGGCGGTCGTTATCCCTGATCATTGGGGTCATGCCATTGATCGGAGAATCTTTTCCAGTCGACCAACGCCGCAATCCGGCACCCGATGCGCAGCGAGAGCATGCCCGCGGGCTGGGAACGCACCGGCCCAACCAGGCGAGCCGCCGCGACTCGAAGACGTGACGCACAACCACAGACTGCCCAAAGACCCATGCATCGAGCTGTCACTGTCCTGCTGATCGTCGTGTCGATGGTCGTCGTGGCTGGTTGTGTCGCAACCACGCCGCCGCCCACGGTCTCGGTGCAACGCGGCACGCCAAGCACCATCAAGCCAAGTGCCGAGATCGAGTCCAAGCCACTCGAGATCTCGCTCGCCCAATATCGCAGTACCGATGAGCAGTTGGCCGCGTTGGAGAGGCTGGTGGCCGAAACGCGTGTCTCGCCGCTCCTCGGCAAGGGAGATATCCTCAGCGTCTCGGTCTACGATGAGCCCGAGCTGACATTGACCGGGGTTCCAGTGCGCCCGGACGGCATGATCTCCTATCCGCTGATCGGTGACGTGCAGGCCGAGGCGCGCAGCGTCGAAGAATTGACCACCGAGATCAGCAACCGGCTGCGTGAATTCGTCCTCGAGCCCAGAGTCTCGGTCATCGTGACCGCATTCAACAGTCTCTCCTATGTGATCAACGGCGAGGTCGTCAAGCCCGGCATCTATCCGCTGGTCACGGATGTCAGCATCACCGCGGCGGTGGCCGCCGCCGGCGGTCTCAAACAGGGGCAGCTGCGTGCCACATCGGTGGAGCTGGCCGATCTGAGCCGGGCCTTCCTGGCCCGTCAAGGCAAGCTGCTGCCAGTGGACTTCGTGAGTCTGATGCGCCACGGTGATCTACGCTTCGATATCCCGCTGCAGTCCGGCGACTACATCAGTATCCCGTCCGGACTCTCGAAGGAGGTCTTCGTCCTCGGTGAGATCCAGACCCCTGGACTCTTCGCCTTTCGCGGCGACATGACCATGTCGCGCACCCTGGCGCTGGCCGAGAGCTTCACCAAGGACGCCGACCTCTCACGGATCCACGTCATTCGCGGCTCATTGAGCAATCCAACCCTGATCATCGCCGATTTCAAGAAGGTCATCGCCGGTCAGCAACAAGACGTGCGTCTCGAGCCCGGTGATCTGGTCTATGTTCCGCCCACGGGTCTGAGCAGCTGGGCACGGATGCTCAATCAGATCGTGCCGACCATCACCGGCATCCAGACCGGGATCATCCTGCGAAATACGGTCCGAACGAGCAACTAGACGGGTGAGGCGCACAGACGGCATGTCATCGATCGATCGCAGTCATCGAGTCGGCGAAGCCACTGTCGCGGGCCCCGGCGGATCCACTCACCGAGGGCGTGACAAGGCCGCCCGATGAAGATGCCATCGCCACCGCTGCCTAGTCCGCTCAGCGGCGCGCGCCGCCGCTGGCGCGCCGCCCTGCGCCGTCGCCTGGCCCCGGTCTCCAACCGTGCCAGCGAGGCGCTGGCGCGCGGTTTGGATCTCCTGGTGAGCCTCACGCTGTTGCTGCTGTTGTCACCGCTCCTGATGGCGCGTGCGCTGCTGAGTTGGCATCAGGCTGGCCGGGTCCTCAACGGACAGACACGGGTGGGCCGTTTCCAGGTCCCCTTTCGACAGTGGTCGTTCGCGGGCGAGGGACGCTGGCGCGGGCTCGCGGTCTGGCTGAACGTCCTCACCGGCGAGATGGCACTGGTCGGTCCGCGGCCACTGCCCCCCGAGGAGGCGGCCACGATCCCAGCACAGGACCTCGTGCGCTTCAGCGTGCGGCCCGGCCTGGTGTCGGCCTTCGGCGTGCGCAGCCGTGTCGGCATCGCCCATGAGCGCGAATCGGCCATGGATCGGGAGCAGGTCTATCAACAGGGCTTGCGTGGCGACGTGGGCCTGGCGACGCGTGCCGTCCTAGCCGGCGTGCTGGGCGGCCAGAGGCCTCGTGAGATCCCACCGCGGCTCAATCTCTTCGGGATCGAGCTGACCAATACCACCATGGCCGAGGCGGTGGACTGGATCCTGGGGCAGGCGGCGGAAGATGGCAAGGTGCAGGTGGCCTTCGTCAACCCGGACTGTCTCAACATCGCCTGGCGCGACACCGACTATCGTCAGGTCCTGCTGAACGCCGAGCGGGTGCTGCCCGACGGCATCGGCATCCACCTCGGCGGGCGCATCCTGGGGCAGGCGTTGCGCGCCAACGTGAACGGGACCGATCTCTTTCCACTGCTCTGCGCGGGCGCGGCCGAGCGCGCGCTGCCCATCTATCTGCTGGGCGCCAGACCCGGCATCGCCGCGGCCGCTGCGGCAGCGATGTGTCAGCGCGTCCCCGAGCTGCGCGTGGCGGGCACGCGCGATGGCTATTTCAGCGCCGCCGAGGAGCCGCAGATCATCGCTGACATCAATCGCAGCGGCGCGCGCATCCTCTTGGTCGCCTTCGGGGTGCCTCGACAAGACCTCTGGATCAGCCGCTGGCGCGCGCATCTCGATCCCGCCGTCTGCATGGGTGTCGGCGGTCTCTTCGACTTCTATTCCGGGCGGATCCCGCGCGCGCCCATCTGGATGCGCGAGCTCGGCCTGGAATGGGTCTATCGTCTGCTGCAGGAGCCCGGGCGCATGTGGCGCCGCTATGTGATCGGCAATCCGTTGTTCCTGTTTCGCGTCTGGCGCCAGTCACGTCAGCCGCACCGATTGACACTGCCACAGGTGAAGCAACCGCCGGCTGACGACTGACCGCGGTCAGCGCCGGCGCATGCATCGAGCAAAGGGGGTGAGCCATGTCAGAGCAGACCCATGATCAGAAGCTGCGCGAGCTGCTGCTGGAGCGTTACGATCAAATCGATCAGCGCACGCTGCGCCACTGGCTGCGCTTCTATCTCAAGCGCGCCAGCTGGAGCGGCGTGGTGCGCGGGGCCTATCTGGTCAAGCGTCTGCTCGACATCCTCGCCTCCGCCCTACTCCTACTGCTGCTGGCCCCGCTGTTTCTCATCGTCGCAGTCGCCATTCGTCTCGAGGATGCAGGTCCCATCTTCTTCAAGCAGCAGCGCGTGGGGCGCTGGGGCACACTCTTCACCATATGGAAGTTCCGCTCGATGTATACCGATGCCGAGGAGCGCAAACAAGCACTCTTGGCGCAGAACGAGATGAGCGGCGGGGTGATCTTCAAGATGAAGGAGGATCCGCGCGTCACCCGTGTCGGGCGGTTGATCCGCAAGACATCCATCGACGAGCTGCCGCAGCTGTGGAACGTGCTCAAGGGCGAGATGTCGCTGGTCGGTCCGCGCCCGCCGGTGCCCCAGGAGGTCGATCAGTACTCGCTGTCGGATCGGCGCCGGCTCGAGGTCATCCCGGGCATCACCTGCATCTGGCAGGTCTCGGGCCGCTCCGAGATCCCATTCGAGCAGCAGGTCGAGCTCGACGTGCAGTACATCCAATCGCAGTCGCTCTGGACCGACATCAAGATCCTGCTCAAGACCGTGCCCGCCTTGCTTCTGGGCACCGGCGCCTACTGAGCTTGGGTTGACCAGGATGCAGGGTGAGCGAGCGCTCCATCCCGCTTGACCATCGAGGAGACCACCGGATATGCACGCACTCGTCTTCGCTGATCGGCTCGGCGCCGAGCTGGCGCCGCTCACCGAGCGTCTGGCCGTGCCCCTGCTGCCGATCGTCGGCAAGGAGTTGTTGGTCTATACCATCGAGGCGCTGATCGACGCGGGGGTACGCGATCTGACCGTGGTCACGGCCGCGCGGGGTGCTCAGACCGAGACCAGCAGCCTGGGCGATGGCCGACGCTGGGGCATGCACATCCGCTATGTGCTCAGCCGTGGCGAGGAGTCACCCGCATCACTCTGGCCGCGGCTGAATCGGCCCACCACCGAGGCCACCCTGGTGCTGCGCGGTGACCTGCTGCGCTCACCGGTGATCGGCGCCTTCCTGCATCAGGCGCAGAATCAGAGCGGTTGCCTCGCCGCCTGGGCGGCCTCGGACCCGCGCGGCAGTCTGCTGCTGGTGCGGCCCGGTTGCACGGATCCGGGACCTCAGCTCGAGAGTCTGCGCTGGGATCAGCCGCGACCCTTGCCGAGCACCGGCTGCTGCCAGCTCGCTGACGCCAGTCTGAGCTGTCTGCAAGACCTGCCAGCCTATCATCGCGCCTGTCTCGACCTGGTGGCCGGACGCTTCAGCGGTCTCGCTCCGAGTGGGCAAGCCCTGGCCCTGGGGCTGCACGCCGGACGTCGGGCCAACGTCCAACCGCGGAGCCTGAAACAAGGCGTAGCCTATGTCGGCGCCAACAGCCGCGTGCATCCAGAGGCCGAGCTGCTCGGCGAGGTCGTGATCGGCGATGAGGTGCTGATCGATCGCGCCGCGACCATCCGTGACAGCGTCATCCTGCCGCGCACCTATATCGGTGAGCTGGTGGAGGTGCGCAACGCCATCGTGGCCGGCAATCATCTGATGCGTGTCGACACCGGCGCGCACTTGATGATCAGCGAGGCCTTTCTGCTCGGCCGGCTCGGCGCGCGCGAGGGGCGCGCACCCGGATCGGTCTGGGACCGGCTGGCAGGTCTGGTCCTGCTGGTGCTCTCACTGCCCTTGTGGCCGATCGCACTCGCCGCCGCGGCCCTCTCGGGCACGGGTGCACTGATCGAGCGCGAGACCCTGATCGGCAACCGCCGCCTGGACCAGCGTCCCGGCGGCGCCCCGCGCGGCGAGTTCGCCGCGCTGCGCTGGGGCACGCCGATCCCGCTGCTGCGTCATCTGCCGCGGCTGCTCGCCGTCATCAGCGGTGATCTGCGCCTGTTCGGCGTCGCCCCGCTGACACCAAGCGAGTCGTATAGCCGCACCGAGGACTGGCAACAGGTGCGCGATCAGGCGCCCGTCGGTCTCCTTGGTCCAACCCAGCTCAATCTGAGCGCGGCTGCGCCGTTGGAGGAGCGTCTGCTCAGCGATGCCTTCTACGCGCGCAAGCCCAGTTGGCAAGGCGATCTTGGCATCCTTTGGCGTGGTGCCCGCATGCTCGTCAATGGCGAGGCCTGGCGTCGATCAGCCGCTCCGGGGGATTGATCCGGTCAAGCCTGACGGCGCCCGCGCGGGCGCCGTCAGGCCTCGGCCCAGGCGCGCAGCGCGGCCGACTCGTCGTCGAAGATCTGAAACACCGTGTGCAAGCGGGTCAGCTCGAAGAGCGCGCGCACCGTATTGCCCATGCCGGTCAGATAGAGATCGCCGTCTTTCTTGCGCGCGGCCTGCAGACTCCCCACGAGCACGGCGAGCCCGCTGGAGTCGACGATCTCGGTGTCGCTCAGATCGATGATCATGCGACCGCCGCCGCCGTTGATGATGTCCTTCAAGGCTGCTCTGGCATCGGCCGCATCGGCCATGCCGAGCTGTCTGGGCAGCTTGACGATGTCGATGCCGTTCTCGGTACGGTGCGCTAGGTTCATTGAGTCTCCCTCGGTGATTCTGCGGATTCGAGCCGTCGGGTCAGCGTCAGCACATTCTCATGCGCTTCGCGTCGATAGCTCACGGCGTCGGTCCATTGCCAGATGATCGGCCAGCCGCGCCCCGACATGGCCTCTCCTCCGGGCATTTCGCGCGGTTGCAACAGCTCGCTCGGCAGCGGAGGACCCGTGTCGCGGATCTCGACGTCGATGCGCTCGCCACCGGTGAGCATGGACAAGGCGATCGGTTGTCCGCCGACCCCCAGATAGGCGTGTGTGACACAATTGTTCACCGCCTCGATGATGGCGCAGGCGAATTGGAAAGACGCCAGAGGATCGAGACCAGCCTCGGCGAGCAGGCTCAACATCCGTGCCTGCAGCCCAGCCACCTCGACTGGATCACTCTCCAAGAGGATCGAGATTGCCCCAGAATTCATGACTCACCCCCTCCTTCGATGATCATCACCGAGACATCATCGTCGAGCGTTGTCGTCCCGCGCCATGCTCTGAGCCGCTCGCCGAGCGACCCGATCAGAATACTGGTGTCGACCGTGACGCAGGATCTGAGCAGCTCGCGAAAGCGCCGTTCACCGAACTCCAACCCGCCCGGATCTCGGCATTCGGTGACACCGTCGGAGTAGAGTATGAAACGATCACCCGCGTTCAAGGACAGCCGATGCGCCTCATAGCTGACGCCTGCGAACATCCCCAAGGGCAGCCCACCCGGGCCGATGTCCTCCAGTGCACCACCGCGGCGCAGGACCAGCGGCCGCGGATGACCGGCAATCACAATCTCGCATTGGCCGGAGCGCTTGTCCAGCGTGCCATAGATCACGGTCGCGTAGCTCTCGATCTCGGCATCCGGATCGGCCAACTGATCGTTGAGCTGGGTCAGGAAAGCGGCGGGCCCAGAAAAGCGCCGTTCCACGGCGCGTGCGTGGGATGCGCCGGTGGGAACCAGCGAGCAGGCGAGCTTGGCCGAGAGCAAAGCCGCCGGGATGCCATGGCCGGACACGTCGAAAAGATAGAATCCGAGCAGATCTCGGGTCAGACCAAAGAGATTGAAGCTGTCGCCGGAGACCTGCGAGGCGGGCATGAAGAGCCATTCGCAGCGGAACGGGGCGATGAAGGCGTTCGGCCGGGGCAGCATCTGCCGCTGCACGCGCGCCGCGGCGGCGAGATCGCACTGAATTTGCGCGTAGGCCTGCTCATAGGAACGCTGCGACTCGAGCAACGCGCGATTCTGCTCGGACAGACGCTGCTCCAAGGCGAGGATCCGCTCGCCCACGCGCAGACGCGCCCGCAACACCTGGGCGTCGAAGGGTTTGCTGACGAAATCGTCAGCGCCGGCGTTGAAGGCCTCGACCAGATCGCCCTTGTCGGAGCGCGCGGTCAGCAGAACGATATAGACATAGTGCCCAAAGTCGGTGGCGCGCACGGTCCTGCAGAGCTCAGGGCCAGACATCTCGGGCATCACCCAATCGCAGACCACGAGCTGGACCTGGGTGGTCTCGATCAGCCCCAGCCCCTGTCGCGCGCTCGCGGCCACGAGCGTCTCGTAACCCCAACTCGCCAGCAAGGCCGAGACGTAGAGGCGGACGTCGGCCGCGTCATCGATGATCAGCACCTTCATGACGACTTCCTCGTGGATCAGCCCTTGAATCCTGCCATAGGCTGGCGATTCTACCAAGTCATCCAGCGGCCAGAGACAGAGCCATCCAGCCATCCTGATGCGGCTCGCCTGACAATCGAGCTGTCATGACTATACTCAGAGAACCCTGGGACGGCGACGAGTTGGAGCGACCAGGGAGTCCAAGTCCGCCACACCACGAGCGCAATGCGACGATCGCGAGGCGTAAATGCAAGTTTCGAGACGCTGTGGATTCCGCCTGTCCGTCATGCGCTGCCATGGTCAACCCACCGCGCCTGACACGCTCACGGTCGAGGTGCGTGAAGATCCGGTCCAGCCCGCGCGATGAGCATTCGGCTCAAGGCCATCCTCGGGGTGGCGATCATCGAGTCGATCCTGTTGGCCATCTTGATCGGAGGCGGGCTGCACTGGCTGCGGGATTTCAACGAGCAGCAGATGCTGGAGCAGGCGACGATCACCGCGCGTCTGGTCGCCACCAGCACCAAGGGCGCCCTGATCGCAACCGACCGGGTCGCGCTGCACGACGTCCTCGAGGAGACCTTGAGCAATCCGGGCATCGTCTACGCGCGTGTGCTCGACGCCGCGGGGGCACCGCTGGCCGCAGTCGGCGATGTCGTGGCGCTGGATCCGGGATTCGTCGCCGACACGGGTCATCCCGCAGTCGCTGACGACATCCTTGCGGCCACCACCGAGATCCGCGAGGACGATGCACTGCTCGGCGTGATCGAGCTGGGTCTGTCAGTCTCCGAGCGTCGCGCGTTGATCGATCAGGCCCGCACTTGGGCAGTGAGTCTCGCGGCGGGCGGCATGGCCCTGGTGGCACTCTTCACATTCACGCTCGGCGCCGGGCTGAGTCGGCGCCTGCGCCGTTTGCAAGACGCCGCGGCGCGTGTCGGCAACCTCGGGCCAGGTCTGCACATCTCCGTGCGTGGCCATGACGAGTTGGCCCAGACACTGCTTGCCTTCAATGGGATGTCTGATCGGCTCGCCAGGTCGTATGCCCAGCTCGAGCGGGCACTGGAGCTCTGGCGCACGCTTGCCGAGGAGCGAGGGCGTGCCGAGGAAGAGCTGCGGCTTGCCGCCTATGCCTTCGAGGCACATGAAGGGATCTTCATCACCACCGCCGAGGCGTGCATCCTGCGCGTCAACCAGGCATTCACCAGGATCACTGGTTACACGGCCAGCGAGGTGATTGGCAAGACACCCAAGCTCTTGCAGTCGGGTCGACAGGATGATGCATTCTATCTGGCCATGAGGGAGCAACTGCTGAGCAATGGTTACTGGGAAGGCGAGCTGCAGAACCGACGCAAGAACGGCGAGATCTTCCCGCAGCGTCTGAGCATCACGGCGGTACGCAACGACCAGGCAGAGACGACACACTATGTCGCACATTTCATCGACATCAGCGAGCAGAAGCGCGACGAGGCGTCATTGCGCGAGGCACGCGCCAAGGCCGAGGCGGCCAGCGAGGCCAAGTCGCGTTTCCTGGCCACCATGAGTCATGAGATTCGCACACCGCTCAACGCCATGCTCAACATGAACGATCTGCTCCTCGAGAGCGGTCTCAACGATGAGCAGCAGGGCTTCGCGCGCATCGCCAGCGAGGCCGGACGCAACCTCCTGTCGATCGTCAGCAGTATCCTCGACTTCTCCAAGATCGAGGCTGGCAAGGTCGAGCTCCAGCTTGCCCCATGCAACCCGGAGGCACTGACGGCCAGCGTCGTGCGCTTGCTCGCCTCCCAGGCGGTGAACCGAGAGATCGCGCTCACGCTCTTCGTCGATCCGCGACTGCCCAGGAGCTTCAAGACGGACCCCGGCCTGCTGCGTCAGATCCTGCTCAATCTGATCGGCAATGCGATCAAGTTCACCGACCGCGGCGGTGTGCGCGTGCGCCTGCGCGAGGACAGGACCGGCGGCACGGGTGCTCGCATCTGCTTCGAGGTCATCGATACCGGCATCGGCATCGCGCCAGAGAAGCAAGCCGAGCTCTTCGGCGAGTTCATGCAGGTCGACAGCTCACAGCGACGACGCCATGGCGGTGCCGGTCTAGGACTGGCCATCAGCCGATCACTGGCGCGCGCACTCGGCGGTGACATCGATGTCCAGAGCGAGCCCGGTCGTGGCAGCCGGTTCCGGCTCCTGCTTCCGGCCACCGATGCAGTCCCCGCCATCGACGGCATCGCCAAGCAGCTGCGGACACTCCAGCACTGGTGCATCCTCTGTTGCACGCGCCACCCACTCGTCGCCGAGGAGTTGGTCGAGCAACTGCGGAGCCTGGAGCTCGATCTCGATGTCCGCGTCATTCCCTACGGCGCCGCGCGCCTGTCGCCGGGTCTCGACAACAGTCGCTGCACCGGTGTCATCGCCTTGATCGAGGACGCCCCAGAGGTGCTCGAGGCGATTCCCGAGGGCGCGCATTTGATCCGGCTCACCGAGACCACGGAGCGCGCCACCGACCAGGCGATGGCATCCGATTTCAAGGCCATGGAGCGTCTACCACTCGCGCCGAGCGATCTCTACCGGCTGCTGCTGCAAGCCAGCGGAAACCTCCAAGTCAAGCCACCGGATGCCGCGCCCGCCCAGATCGGGATTCGTTGCATCACAGGGGCCGCCCCGATCCTCTTGGTGGACGACAGCAAGGTGAATCGAAAGGTGGCCGAGACCATCCTCTCCAAGGCAGGCTATCAGGTCGAGACCGCCGCGGACGGCCGCGAGGCGATCGCCGCGGTCAAGCGCACCCGCTTCGGCCTGGTCCTCATGGACGTGGCCATGCCCGAGATGGACGGGCTCGCGGCCACCTCGACCATCCGTGGGCTCGCCTCAGCAGCGGCCAAGACCCCCATCATCGCACTGACGGCCGCGGCCTTTGCCGAAGACCGACAACGGTGTCTCGACGCGGGCATGGATGATTTCCTCACCAAGCCCATCGTGCCGGCCGAGCTGCTCGAGACCGTCGCCCATTGGCTCGAGACGTCGGCGGACGGTGCAGCCGCACCCATTGCTCGAGACTGGCCAGGGCCCGAGCTCGAGCATGAGCCCAATACCAAGCCCAAGACCAAGACCAAGACCAAGCCGTTGACTGCGCAGGAGGACAGAGTGCTATTGGATCAGGCCACGCTCGATAGACTAGCCAGCGACCTATCGGCGGATCTTTTGTCGATGATGATGGAGACCTTCGTCGACGAGCTGGAGCGCCGTCTGGTCAGCATCCAGGTCGGAGCCTCTGCCGCATCAGCCGACCTTGCGGCGATCGCGGCCGATGCGCACGCGATCAAGGGCTCGGCCGCGACCCTGGGCGCCAACGCACTGCGGGACGCGGCACTGACGCTGGAGCAGACAGCCAAGACCAGGCACAACGACCATGTCCAGGCGCATCTGAGCACACTGATGGAGGTCGCGCGCGCGACCATCGAGCGGATCCAGCAGGATTTTTGACCGATCAATCGATCAGTTGAGTCTTGTGACGCATGCTGATCCAGGATGTCTGGCCTTGGTACTGATAGGATCCGCCGGCCGGGGGGAAGAAGCATCGCTCCCGTTGCTTGGGCGAACCTGCTTCTTTGCGGGTGCCCCCGGTGGGACGCGGAAACCCTAAACTCGATCTGAAAAAGCATCCTCGCCGTAGGAATAACCGGTTGCATCGACGCCACTCGGAGAGTCCATCGGCATTCCGGTCGATGGGTTGATCCAGAAGTCATCGCTCCCCGCATCCGCCTGCGGTTTGTGCCCGTCTTGCGGGAAGGTCAACCAGAGGGCCACCATCCCGAACAACAATGCCGTGGTGGCCACGTGCCTGTCGAGCAGGAACATGCCGACAAAACCTCAGGGCACACCGATGATCCACCAGACACGCGACCGCACCGTTTTCAATGCGCGCCACACGCGCTTGATCCTGTTCATCCCCAACCTCCGATCCGCTCTTGAAACATCATCGGGACAGTGCAGCGGGGTCGAAGTGAAGAGGCCCTTCAACCTCGCCGCGAGGTCCCGGTGTCACGCTGCGGTCCGTGACCAGCGTCGCGCCAGCGACTGCTCCCGCTCCAGCGTTGCCGGCGCTGCTGCTGTGGACCGCCATCGCGGCCGTGTCCTGGGCCACAGCGAAGCTGTGAGATCTGCACGCGGCCTCCTTTCGTTGGTTCGGGGTCGGGAGCCTGGTCATGGTCCTCACTTGGCTGCCCGGCACGGTCCGCGGCATCAAACGGCGCGACTGGCTGCGCGGATGCCCGCAGCAATTCATCGACCCGCAGGTGTTCGCCGCGCGCGTGCCCTCGTGGCCGGGGTTGCTGTGGATGGGCCGCGGGTTCGATTGGGAGGCCCGACATGCCCAGGAGGCGCTGGATCTGATCCGGCTCGGACCCGAACGGTTCGCCCCGCGCGATCCGGCCCGTCTGGGTGCGACCTGGATCCACGGTCTCGGCGGAGCCGATGCGGAGATCACCGTCCTGCTCGCCCACACCGAAGGCCATCTGCTGATCGTCGGGACCACCGGGTGCGGCAAGACGCGTTTGTTCGACCTGCTGGTCACCCAGGCAGTGCTGCGCGGGGATGCGGTCGTGATCCTCGACCCCAAGGGCGACCGGGGTCTGCGGGCCGCCGCCGAGCGCGCCTGTCTACTGGCCGGAACGCCGGAGCGTTTCGTCTCCTTTCATCCGGCCTTTCCCGCCGCCTCGATGCGCCTCGATCCGCTGCGCAACTTCCAGCGTGCCACCGAGTTGGCCAGCCGGGTCGCCGCGCTGATCCCCTCGGAGACCGGCAACGATCCCTTCAAGGCGTTCGGGCATTCGGCAAGATGGTCGCGAGCCTCATGCCGGTGATCGTGATGCTGACCTCCGGACACCTGGAAGGTCTGCTCTCCCCCGACGAGACGGACCCGAACGATCCTCGCCGAGCGGCCTCGATCGGGGAGATCATCGCCCGGCGCGAGGTCCTCTACGTCGGCCTGGACAGCCTCTCCGACCCCATCGTGGGCAGCGCGATCGGCTCGCTGCTGACCGCCGATCTGGCCGCCGTGGCGGGCTCCATCTACAACCACGAGGCCCCCCCGCGCCCGACCGACATCTTCATCGACGAGGCCGCCGAGACGGTCTCCGATCCGTTGATCCAGCTCCTCAACAAGGGACGCGGGGCAGGGCTGCGTTTGACCATCGCGACCCAGACCTTCGCGGACTTCGCCGCGCGCATGGGCAGCGAGGAGAAGGCCCGCCAGGTGCTGGGCAACCTCAACGGGCTGATCGCGATGCG
>RZZN01000357.1 GCA_009929855.1 Gammaproteobacteria bacterium | reverse complement strand
ATGTCCAAAGCAAAATTCGAGCGCAGCAAGCCACACGTGAACGTCGGCACGATCGGCCACGTCGACCACGGCAAGACGACCTTGACGGCAGCGATCACGACGCACCAGTCGAAGCAATTCGGCGGTGAGGCGCGCGCCTACGACCAGATCGACAATGCCCCGGAAGAGCGCGAGCGCGGGATCACGATTGCCACCGCGCATGTGGAGTACGAGACCAAGAACCGTCACTACGCGCATGTGGACTGCCCCGGCCACGCCGACTACGTGAAGAACATGATCACGGGTGCGGCGCAGATGGACGGCGCGATCCTGGTGGTGAGTGCGGCGGACGGTCCGATGCCGCAGACGCGCGAACATATCCTGCTGTCGCGTCAGGTCGGCGTGCCCTACATCGTGGTGTACCTGAACAAGGCCGACATGGTCGACGACGCCGAGCTTCTGGAGCTGGTGGAGATGGAAGTGCGCGAGCTGCTCTCCAGCTACGACTTCCCCGGTGACGACACCCCGATCGTGACCGGCTCGGCGAAGCT
The DNA here is from genome assembly GCA_009929855.1 of Gammaproteobacteria bacterium. GTDB lineage: Bacteria > Pseudomonadota > Gammaproteobacteria > Chromatiales > Chromatiaceae > Thiocapsa. The sequence goes on along the minus strand of RZZN01000357.1, from coordinate 660 downwards.
TGCGCTGGAAGGCGACGCCTCCGAGATCGGCACCCCGTCGATCGATCGCCTGATGGAAGCGCTCGACAGCTACATCCCGCAGCCCGAGCGTGCGGTGGACGGTGCCTTCCTGATGCCGATCGAAGACGTCTTCTCGATCTCGGGTCGCGGCACCGTGGTGACCGGGCGCATCGAGCGCGGTGTGGTGAAGGTGGGCGAAGAGGTCGAGATCGTCGGCATCAAGGACACCGTGAAGACCACCTGCACGGGCGTGGAGATGTTCCGCAAGCTGCTCGACCAAGGTCAGGCAGGGGACAATGTCGGTGTGCTGTTGCGCGGCACCAAGCGTGAAGACGTGGAGCGCGGCCAGGTACTGGCCAAGCCCAAGTCGATCAACCCGCACACCCATTTCGAAGCCGAAGTGTACGTGCTGAGCAAGGAAGAGGGCGGCCGCCACACCCCGTTCTTCAACGGCTACCGTCCGCAGTTCTACTTCCGCACCACCGACGTGACCGGCGCCTGCGAGTTGCCCGAGGGTATCGAGATGGTAATGCCCGGGGACAACGTGAAGATGACGATCAAGCTGATTGCGCCGATCGCCATGGAAGAAGGGTTGCGCTTTGCAGTGCGCGAAGGCGGCCGCACCGTCGGTGCCGGCGTCGTCGCGAAGATCATCGAGTA
>RZZN01000129.1 GCA_009929855.1 Gammaproteobacteria bacterium | reverse complement strand
CTTGGTCATCTGCGTGGCGAACTTCAGCACGATGCGCTGTGCCGGGTGATGCGCGGAGAGGCAGTCCATGATCTCGCGCGCGAAGGGCACGCGATCCGTCCTCCACGGCCCGGCCTCGCCGGAGGACTTGCTGGTGAGCACCCGGTAGCGGTCGGACCAGACCGAGAGCGTCGTCGCCGGCCGCGGGCGCGTGGTGCGCGCCAGCGTGCCGTACATGTGGCCGCGGGCATGGTGGATGCGCACGCAAGAGCGGCGGGCCTGGACAGGCGCCGAGGCGGTGCGGGGGGCGAGGTCGGCGAGGGTCATGACGTCCGTTTCGTTACTTCTACTTCGATGAATGGCCTAGATAGTTAAACGCATCGGGCGCCTGCTGCGGATCGCGCTGAATCGGCGCGTCGAACGGGAGTTCGATGATCCTGTTGGCGATGCCGAGGTTCGTTTTCATGTAAACGGGCACCTTGGCGTCATCGCATTGCCTGACCAGGCTTTCGATCCAGCGGTAGGGCGGGCGCCATTCCGGGGTCTGCTTGCTGCTGCTGGCCCCTCCGATCACTACCCAGTCGAACAGGTCGAGCCGCTCGAAACGCAACGGCTCGATCATCGGCTCGACCGACAGCCATTTGACCTTTCCGCCGACCTTCTCGAACGCCTTCTCGGCATTTTTCACGCGGGCCTGCATGTCGACAGTAGTGCCCATCCATGCGTTGTCGGGGACATCAATCTCGGCGAGGCGTTGCGGAAACTTGGTGAGGAACAGGAAGTTCCACTCCGGGCTGTCGCGCACGGTGGACATCACGGCGTCGATCCATTCACTGGGCACCCAGCGGCCAAACAGATCGGCCATGGAGCAGGTGAAGACGTTGCGATACCGGGTGTCGGCGGCGGCACTTTTCGGCACCTTGGTGGTTGCCGGGGCGTTGAGTGCGTTGCTGCGGAAGGTCGGCTCCCAGCCGTTTGGGTAGATCCCGGACTGCTTCATGCGCTCGCCCAGGGCGATATCGCGGGCGTAGCAATAGGGGCAGTCGTGTTTGCAGCCGGTCACAGGGTTCCATGACCACTGTGCCCACTCGATCGCTTCGTTCTTTTGCTGGTTGAACGTGCCGCCAAGGCCGGGCAAGGGAGACAGCAGCATGGCGCGGTCTTCTTCCGTCAGGGTCTTCCACTGCTCCAGCGAGCAGTTGGCACGCAAGCCGTGGGTGCGCTTTGCTGCGTCTTCTTCTGCGCGCTGTTTGGCGATGGCCTCGGCGCGGATCTCCGCGTCATGCTTGGCCTGGTCGGATTCGTAGGCGGCGACGATGGCTTGCACGTCGGAGAGGCGCGCGGGTTTCTTGTCGTCGAGATCCTGGATCATGCCGAGGAGGAAATGATGTGGCTCTTCGTCGCGGACCTTGGTCTCGCGCACGGTCGCGGCCATGCGCTCGATCTCGGATGGCTTCATCAGTCCTGCGACCAATGCCTCGGCGATGGCGGATTGATTCATCCAGGGCAGGCATTCGCCGATCGACTTGAAAGCGGCGACACGCTCGCGGGTGACGGCGACGGTCCAGGTGGAGCGGGTCATCTCGGCGACCAGGGCGGACCATAGCCAGCGGGGGGCGGCATGGATCTCGGCGAGGTTTCGCCATTGGTCGCGGATGTCGGCGATTCCCACGTGGGAAACGGATGCGACTCGATAGGCTGTCGCTTTGTTGTACAGCGCCTTGTAAGCTTTCCCGCTCGCCTCTGCATAAGCCTTCAGATCCATGCCGGAGTCGGCGGCGTGTTTGCCTTCTTCGAGCGCGTGCAACTCCGACTGCGTATTGCACAACACGAGCTGCATGTAGGCATCGGCGTCGGACAGGTCGCGGACCCAGCAGGGCACCTCGGACAGTCCGGCCTGTTGCGCAGCCAGCCAGCGGTGATGGCCGCTGATGATCTCGAAGCCCTCGTCTTCGGCATAGCGCGGGCGCACGATCAAGGCGTGCGACGGATCCATACCCGCGGTCATTTGTGCGGCGAGCTGGTCGACGATCTCCTGACGCGGCTCGATGCGCGGGTTTTCGGGGTGCGGGTGGAGCTCCGCGACGTTGATTAGGCGATGGGTGGACGTGCTGATGTTGGCGATGGCATTCATGCGGCTTTCCCCTCGATGCGGCAATGGCAGGCGTGGCAAACGGGCTGTAGGTTCGCAGGCACGTCGAAGGTGCCCCACGGCTTGGGGTACTGGATGTGATGCACTTCGGTTGCCGGCGCTCCGCAGTACAGGCAGCGGCCGTTGGCCTTGCGCATGGCCGTCTTGCGGACAGCCTTGAACACCCAGTGATCGAGATAACTCCGATAGCTGTCGAAGTGCATCTCAGAACTCCCAGCCCAGTTGCGGGCTTGGACGCGGCGGCCGGGGTGGGCCGGGTTCGCGTGCCTTGCACTTACGCAGGATGGTTTGCCCTTCTTCCGAGTCGAGATGGTAGAACCCGAGGGCCTTGTGGTCGCCGATCTTGGCGTTGCGCCCGATCAGCACCGTCCAATACCAATCGCCCAGCGGCTTGCGGATCAGCCAGTGCTTTTTGCCAAGGATGCCGATGGCCTCATCGACGTCGACGATCTCTTTACCGTGGCCCCGCAACAGCCAACGCACGCGGGAGTTCCAGTTGATGGCGATGTCGAGCGCCGGGCATTCCTTGGACAGCGACGCCAAGGCGTCAAGCGGCACCTCTGCGCCGTTTGGGTCGGACAGGACCATGCCCATAGCGCGGTCCGGGCGGTCCATCTTGCGGCCCGCGATCAGATCCGGAATCGCCTCGACCAGGGAGGCGTTGTTGCCGTGGAACAGCAGGTGCCGTTGATCGTTCTGGATCTCGTCGCGGCCCATCAGTTGGCCGAGGGCTTGCTCGTTGATGTCGCAGAAGGTGCCAAGGTAGTTGGTCACGCCGACCCTTTTCGCGGCACGGGCAAACGCGATCGGTGAGCCGATGCAGCCGAACTCCTCGTTGAAGCCGGATCCGCAGTTGAGGTCGAAGTGGTAGTAGCCGAACCGATGGCTCAGCCTAGCGTTGACTGCGTTGAAAACGCGCAGATTGATGAAAAACGCGGCCTCGAGCCCTCGCTCTTTGGCCTCTGTTGCGTCGCTCTGCCCTTGTTTGGGTAGAATGGGTGTTGTCATGTGATGCACTCCGTTTCAGTGCGTTGCGTGATTGCCGGGCGGGTCTCAGCCGCCCGGCGCCCTTCGGTTTTTTTCCTCGCAGCGTCCCGCGCACACGCCAGCCGCGCCTCGTCCGCGGTCTTGAACACGCCCAGCAGCGCGCAACGCTGAGGCACGTGCTCGCCGCGGCGGTAGTGGTATTTGTCGCCGGGCGGCCATTCGTACCACTTGAACTCGGGGGCGACGTCGGCGCCCCAGGCGAAGAACTTCCATCCGTCGACGCCCTTGCCCGCGCTCACCTGCTCGCCGGTCTCGGCGCGCTCGTGGTAGGTGTCGATCCGCGTCCAGACCAGATCCGGGGCGGGCGCCGCGGGAAGCGCTCCGGTGCATGGCGGCGTGGCGCCGGTCCAGGTCTCGCCGTCACGGGCGAACCGGGTCTCCCATTGCGCCCAACCGCGGGCATCGGGCTCGGGGAGGATGGCGTTGATCTTGTCCATCCCGCAGCGGGTGCAGCGGTAGTGGTGGGTTTCGAGCTTGTCCCAGGCGTGGCGCATCAGGATGCGGCCTCCGCGTCGGCCTCGGAGGAGCGCCGGGCGAGGTAGTCGGCGACGGTGTCGAGCCCTTCGCGGGCAACGTCGTCGATGATCTTGTGCAGGCTTGCGGCGTTGCCCTGGTGGCCGTCGAGGGCCGGGGTCAGGCGGTCGGCAAGGCCCTCGAAGATGGCGCGCACGGTGTTGCCGAAATCGGCAAGCACAAACTCGACCTCGGCGCGCTCCACCAGCAGGCCGGCGGCCTTGTCGAGCTCCAGGTTCGCAAGCTCCGCCTTGGCTCGCTGCAGCTTCCAGGTCTCGAGCTTCATCGCGGCGCCGACGTCGAGGATGCCGGAGGGCTCGGCAGCGGCGGCAGGTGCCGTATCGGCGCCAGGAGCGGCTGAGCGGCCCGCCAAGGCGTCCGCCTCGGAGGCCTGAGCCTTCGCCTTGCGCGCCTCGTCGAACTGCGCCTTGCGGGCCTGGTGCTTCGGCAGGGGGCTTTCGGAGGCGTCGCGCTCGCGCAGGGCTTGGCCGTAGTCGAGCCGGCCGTCTTCTCCGAGCGAGATCCGCCCGGACTCGACCCAGCGGGTGATGGTGGAGCGCTCCACGCCGATCCGGCGGGCGAATTCCGCGCGGGTGATGCGCTCGCCCATGTCAGGCGCTCCGCGATCCGGCCGCAACGGGGCAGGCAACAGCGCCTGCAACGGACGTCAGGTGGCCGTGGCGCGCCATTGCGCGAGCGGAATGGACCGAGCAGACCGCACCGGCGGCCATTTCCGGGCTCAAACCGGTCAAACCTTGACCATGGTTACGCTTGAAGGCCCGATGGTTACGCTTGTGGTTACGCTTCACTTGTCTCTAACCCTCTAATTCTATTGATGGTTACGCATGGTTACGCTAGTTACGCTTCACACGCATACGCGCGAGTGAAGCGTGCGGTGGTTGGCGCGGCGCGTTTTCCCGCATATACGCGCGAGGCATTTAGGCGTAACCATGCGTAACCATCCTTTACAATCAAACACTTGAAGCGTAACCGCCATGCGTAACCATGCGTAACCATGCGTAACCATCGCGGTCAGTACCCGGGGTCCGCGGCGTCGGTGACGGCGTTGGCGAAGTCGAGATAGCCGACGGTGGCCCATTCGATGCGCGTGGCGTAGGCGTCGGGCCGGTAGCGCTCCTGGGCCTGGCCTTGGTCGAGCGCGACGGCCTGTTCGAGCGCCGCCGCGCTAGGGATGACGAGCTTGCGCTGTACGCGGGTCTTGTCCTGATAGTTGCGCCAGGTCCATTCCGCCTTGCCGGCCTGCCAGCCGTGGAGCTTGTTGCAGTGGCCGATCAGGTCCTGAGCCCGGCGCGCGCGCTCGCCGTTACGGTCGCACCATCGCCGGTAGGTTCGGTAAAGGTCCGACCCGAGGCAGGGGCAGAACGGCAGGGCCCCTCCGCGCGGGGCTTCGATTTCAAGCGCGCGCCACTCCTGGACGAATCGCTCCTCGGAGCTGGTCGACTGCACGATGAGGTCGCGCTTGGAGCTGGTTGACGGCGGATGAGACGCCGTACAGAAATCACCCAGGTCGCGCGCGAGCAGGAAGTGATGGAGCGCGGCAATTCCGCCCGCGTCGATCTCGGCCGTGACCTCGTCGAAAAACGCCTTGGGGAGCTTCGGCGGCACCCAGATGACGCAATGCCGTCGGTCATCCTCCTCGAGCACCAACGGCTGTCGCTCGTTGGAGAGGAAGACGATGTTCATCTGGTTCTTCTCATTGTGCGCGGCGACGTTCTTGGGGTTGACCCGGATCGTGCCGCCGGTGATGAAGCCCTTGAGGCGGTTCTTCACATGGAACATGTCCCCGCGCGCCAGGACCTCGTCGGCAAGGATGAAGAGCTTCTTCTCGGCCCAGTCGGCGTTGAACTTGTCCTCGAGCGCCTCCTGCCCGAGGATCCGCCCGTATTCCCCGAAGATCTTGCCGTAAGCCTCGAAGAACAGCGACTTGCCCGTACCCTGCGGCCCGTGGATGACGATTGCGCTGTGCATCTTCGCGCCACGGTGCTGCAGCGGGTAGGCTAGCCAATCGAGCACCCACTCATAGACTTCCGAGCTGTTGGTCTCGCCGCTGCAGAGGTATTCCAGGAGCTCGAGCAGCCGCGTGCAGGTGCCGGCTTTGGGCTCCGTCGGCCAGCCGCCGAAGAGGTTGCACTTGATCTGCGCGTCCGATTCGGTCGGGTCGAAGCCGATCTCGGTATCGCGCGCGACCCGCCAGTCGGGGTGATCG
>RZZN01000054.1 GCA_009929855.1 Gammaproteobacteria bacterium | reverse complement strand
GGGGCCTGGAGGCCCCGACTCCTCTAAGGCAGAGCGCCCGCGACTCCTCTGGCCGCAGACCACCAGAGGAGTCGGGGCGTCCTCGCCCCGAGGAAGGACGACTGCGACGCGGACCCTGCGGGCAGAGGCGCATGGTGACGTCGATCTGGCCTGATGGCGTGCCAAGATTTTCACTCGGGGCCTGGAGGCCCCGACTCCTCTCGGGTCTGCCAGCCCCGACTCCTCTGGGGCCGGGCGGCCCGGTCTCTTCCCAGGGACCCCCCAATCCCTAGGCACGGAAGCGGCTTGGGTGTGGCATGTGACCCCGGTCAGATCCAATCAATCTCTCGTCGAAACAATGAATCGAATCATTTGCCAACAATCACGAATGGTGTCACTTGTGACTCATGCACCAAGACACTATAATCCTCGGTTCTCCATTTCATGGGGATACTCCTTGCCTCATCGCCGAGGTCGCGCGACCAAGGCGGGAGGCTGCCAACCCGAAGGGAGCTTCAATGCGACATTACGAAGTGGTATTCCTGGTTCACCCCAGCCAGAGCGAGCAGGTCCCGAGCATGATCGACCGCTACCAGACGAGCGTGCAAAAGCGCGGCGGGGTCGTGCATCGGCTCGAGGACTGGGGTCGTCGTCCACTCGCCTATCCCATCAACAAGGTTCACAAGGCACATTATGTGCTGATGAACGTCGAGTGTGACCAAGAGGCGATCGACGAGCTGGAAAACGCGTTTCGCTTCAACGACGCGGTCCTGCGCAACCTCATCATCCGGCGCGACACGGCCGTGACCGAGCCATCCCCGCTGATCAAGACCGCAGACGAGCGCGAGCGCGCGGAGGCCTCGGAGGGAAGCGGTCGTCGCGATGACACGGGCGGCTCCCGACGCGACGAGGACGCCGACCGCGGCGATGACACCGATTCACAAAGCGACTAACCAGCGAGCATCGAGCCATGGAGCCCAATACCTCACGTTTCTTCCGCCGCAAGCGCTACTGTCGCTTCACCGCCGAGGGCATCACCGAGATCGATTACAAGGATCTCAATCTGCTCAAGGCCTATGTGAGCGAGTCGGGTAAGATCGTCCCAAGCCGAATCACCGGGACCTCCGCGAAATACCAGCGGCAGTTGGCGCAGGCCGTCAAGCGGGCGCGCTATCTGGCGCTGCTGCCCTACACGGATTCACACTAACCAGGCCGCGAGGAGCGCAACGGGCGCCTGAGGCGCGACATCCCCGGCAAACCCGGATCGTCGCGCTTGGCGGCGTCCACTCGGACCGGACAGAGACCATGAAACCCTTGGCCACCTTCATCATGCGGGGCCCATCACAGGCGGCGCTGGTCGCCGCAGTGACGGCACTGCTCTCTGTCCTGGTGGCGCCACTGGCCCTGCTGAGCGCGGGCGCCGTGGGTCTGGTCATGCTGCGCGCTGGCCCAACTCATACTCTGAGCGTGGTCGGGATCGGGACACTCGCATTGGGCGCCTTCTCCTGGCTCGCCCTGGGCTCGCCTTGGCCGGCCCTGGGCGTGCTGTTGGCGCTCTGGATCCCGGTCATCGGGCTCGCACTGATCCTGCGGGCGACCCGCTCCCTCAGCTTGGTCGTGCAGGTCGCTGGTGCGCTGGTGATCCTTGGTCTGCTCATCGCATTGCTCGCCATGGGCGACGCAACCGCGACCTGGTTACAGGTGCTGGAGCCCTTCCGAATCGCGCTGGTGACCGATGGGATCCTGAGCGAAGCCGATAGCCAGACCCTTTTCGAGGCCGTGGCGCCGTGGATGTCCGGGGCATTTGCCGCCGCGCTCTTGGCACAACTGCTGTTCGGGCTCTTCATCGCACGCTGGTGGCAAGCCCTGCTCTACAACCCCGGCGGATTCGGTGAGGAGTTTCGCACGCTGCGCCTGGGACGGGTCTATGGGGTGGTTGCACTCCTGCTGTTGGTATCCTTGCCCTTCGTCGGGGGGGTTGGAATCCTCGCGAGCCTACTGCTGGTGATCGGCGTGCTCCTCTTCCTGCAGGGGCTCGCGGTCGCCCACCAGATCCGGCTGAACAAGCAAGCGCACTCGGCATGGCTCGTCGGACTCTATGTCCTGGTGGTGCTCTTCATGCCGCAGAGCATCCTGCTGCTGGGCTCGGTCGGTCTCGTCGATGTCTGGGTGGATATTCGGGCTCGCATCGCGCCGATTCGCCATGGCGGGGGTGAGCCGCCCGCTTGACCGCCGCTTGCGTGAAGCGGATGGGATGTTGGCATCGGGACAGTACCCGGTGCGAGGATCGTGATTCTAGGACCACGATCTCGATCGAACTCATGAGAGGAATACACAAGTGGAAGTCATCCTACTGAAGAACGTGGGCAGCCTTGGTCTGCTCGGCGACAAGGTCAGCGTGCGTGGTGGCTATGGCCGCAACTATCTGATCCCCTACGGTTTCGCTGTGCCAGCGACGGCGGCGAATCTCGAGGCATTCGAGGCCCAGCGGGCCGAGTTGGAGCGCGTGGCCGCCGAGCAGTTGGCCGAGGCGCAGGCACGCCGCGACCAGCTCGCGGGTCTGAGCGTCACCATCGCGCGCAAGGCTGGCGAGGAGGGCCGCCTGTTCGGCTCGGTCGGCACCATCGATATCGCCGAGGCCGTGAACGCGGCCGGAGTCGCGATCGACAAGCAGGCGGTGCGTCTCACCGGTGGTCCGTTGCGCGCCGTCGGTGAATACGAGGTCACACTCCACCTGCATCCCGAGGTCGACGCGACGCTCAAGGTGGACATCGTCCCCGGAGATTGAATCACTATCTTCGCCCGGCCGGCGCGGCCTGTCCCGCCGGCCGTCAGGCATCGCTCGGACGCGATCGGCGAATGCTTGCCACTTGGAGCGCCTCCAAGCGTCACCATGAGCTGACCAGGCACGGATTGGCCATCATCCGCCACGCCGGTCGTGGCATTCAGACACCCCTGCCCTCGCACTCACTCGCGGCTGACGAGACATGATCGGATCCGATGCCCGGACCACGCTGGATGCGGATGTCGACTCACTCCGCATCCCGCCGCACAACATCCACGCCGAGCAGTCATTGCTCGGTGGTCTCATGCTGGACAACAGCACCTGGGACCGGATCGCCGACATGGTCACGGAGCGCGACCTCTATCGGCGTGAGCATCGTCTCATCTTTCGCGCCATCGCCAAGCTGGCCGAGGAGGATCAGCCCTTCGATCTGGTCACCCTGGCTGAGACACTCGAGCGCACCGAGCAGCTCGAATCCGCGGGTGGTCTGCCCTATCTCGGGGTGCTCGCCAACGAGACGCCCAGTGCGGCCAACATCAAGGCCTATGCGCGGATCGTTCGCCAGACCTCGATCCTGCGTCAACTCATCGGCGCCGGCACCGAGATCGCCGACAGTGCCTACAATCCGCAAGGACGCGACGCGGCCGAGCTGCTCGATGCCGCCGAGCAGCGTGTCTTTCAGATCGCCGAGCAAGAGGCGCGTGGCGGTGGTGGTTTCCAGCCCATCAAGACCCTGCTCGGTCGCGCGGTCGAACGCATCGATGCGCTCTACCAGCGCGATGAGCCCATCACCGGCCTGGCAACGGGCTTCACCGACTTCGACATGATGACCTCGGGGCTACAGCCCGCCGATCTCATCATCGTCGCCGGCCGTCCCTCGATGGGCAAGACCTCGTTCGCGATGAACATCGCCGAGCATGCAGCCATTCAATCCAAGAGCGCGGTGGCAGTCTTCAGCATGGAGATGCCTGGCGACGCATTGGCAATGCGCATGATGTCCTCCTTGGGGCGCATCGACCAGCATCGGGTGCGCACCGGCCGACTGGAGGACGAGGAATGGCCGCGTTTGACCTCGGCGGTCAACATCCTCTCCGGCGCGCCCATGTTCATCGACGATACGCCCGCGCTGTCGCCCACCGAGGTGCGCGCGCGCGCGCGTCGACTCAAGCGTGATCAAGGCGATCTGGGCCTGATCGTGCTCGACTATATCCAACTCATGCAGGCGCCTGGGAGCAGTGAGAACCGTGCCACCGAGATCTCGGCGATCTCGCGCGCGCTCAAGGCCCTCGCCAAGGAGCTCAATGTCCCGGTCATTGCACTGTCTCAGCTCAACCGTAGTCTCGAGCAACGACCGAACAAACGGCCCGTGATGTCTGATCTGCGCGAGTGCGTGACGGGCGAGACACCCGTGCTACTGAGCGACGGGAGCCGGGCGCCGATCAGCGATTTGGTCGGTCAGACCCCGGAGGTGCTGGCGATCGACTCGCTGGGTCGATTGGTCCGCGCCCGCGCCGACAAGATCTGGCCGGTCGGATGCCGACCGATCTTCGCCATCCGCCTGGCCAGCGGGCGCCGCTTGTGTTGCACGGCCAAGCATCGACTGCTTGCGCGCGCGGGTTGGCGCAGACTCGCGGCACTGCGCGTCGGTGATTCGTTGGCCACGATCGGCGAGCGGACGTCTGTCGCGTGCGCATCCGCCCCCCTGCCCTGGGCACCCGAGTCGAGCCCGCTGGGCGATGAGCCGCTCGCGTGGCAGATGACCCGCGCCCTCTCCTGGGATCGCATCGTGGCGATCGAAGCGGCCGGTGAGTCGCCCGTCTTCGATCTCACGGTGCCAGGCCCGGCCAATTGGCTTGCCGATGGCATCGTCAGCCACAACTCGGGAGCGATCGAACAGGATGCCGATCTGATCGTATTCATCTATCGCGATGAGGTCTATCACGAGGACACCAACGACAAGGGTGTCGCCGAGATCATCATCGCCAAGCAGCGAAATGGCCCCATCGGTACGACCCGCCTGACCTTTCTCGGCAAATACACCAAGTTCGAGAATTACATCAGCAATTTTTACGGCGAAAGCGGCTGAGCCAGGGTATTCCAAGTGACTCGGGACGTCTCGACCGGATGCGTCCATTCGCCACCTGGATCCAGCGACAGCGGGCTGGCGAAGCAGTCAACCTGGGGCCTCTGTCGGCGGGCATCCTGACTCGGGGCCTCCTGGCCCCGAGACTCGCTGTTCCGCCCATCAATCGAAGCGACCACTGATCACCTGCTCCAAGGTACCGGGGATCTGGGTCCACTGCTTGAGATCGACACTGAAATAAAGCTCACCGGTCGCTGTGATCCCGACCAGATCGGCCAACCCATCCGCATTGAGATCCCCGACGACCAGCTGTGCCAAGACCCCTGGGATGTTGATCCAGGTCCCCCGATCAAGTGTGTAGTGGATGCGTCCACTGGCATCGATCCCAGCGAGATCCTCTTTTCCGTCCCCATTGAAATCACCGACGACCAGTCCTGTCAGATTGCCCGGGATCGCGGTCCAGCTCGCCAGATCGGTGCTGGCATAGATGTCTCCAGCCGTATTGATCCCCACGAGGTCCGAGCGTCCATCACCATCGAGATCCGCGACGAGCAGCTCCTGCAACTCGCCGGGGAGATTGATCCAAGTGCTCCGATCGGTCGTCGAGTAGATCTGCCCGGCGGCGTTGATGCCAGCAAGATCGGCACGTCCGTCACCATCGAGATCGCCTGTCACCAGTTGCCTCAGGGTGCCGGGGATGCGGGTCCAGCTCGTGCGATCGAGCGTGAGATGGATGGCCCCGCTGCTGTCGAGCCCAGCGAGATCGTCACGCCCATCGGCGTCGAAGTCGCCCGCGACCACGCGAGTCAAGTGGCCAGGGATCTGGGTCCAGCGCGTCAGGTCCAGACTGAAATAGATCTCGCCCAGATCGTTGAGCCCCGCGAGGTCCGCAAGCTGATCACCGTCGAAGTCACCCTTGATCAAGTGTCTCAGCTGACCGGGGAGCATCGACCAGGTGGCCAAGTCGGTCGAGATGAAGATCTGGCCAAGCGCGTTGCGTCCAACCAAGGTCTCGGCCAGCGGCGGCTCCGGGATGATGCCGACATGACGACCCAACCAGTAGACGAGCAGATCATCGAGCCCGGGATAGACCAGACGCGGCGTCCCCACGGCGGTCAGATTCCAGGGCTGGCGCTCCCAGATGAAGGTGGCGCCAGGGCGGTCATCGACATCCGTGGCAACGGCCGAGAGACCAGGACAGTTGGGATCCTCCGGGTACTTCCAGGTCACATCGAGTGCCTGGGCAAGCTGGGGCGCGGCGGGTAAAAGCAGGAGCTGGGCCAAATGGGCATCGATGATCGGGGCGACATCCTCCTCGGGCGGTGCCTGGTGGGCATACATGAAGGCGAAGAAGACATTCTTGTGGTCGGCGACCGCTGACCAGAGCCTGTCACGCAGTACCTCGCGCTGCAGCCGCGCACGGCGCGCCGGATCATCCTCGAGCCGCACCCAGGTGTACAGCGGCATGAAGGCGATATTCAGACCATGATAGGAGGCACCACACTGATTGGTGTTCTCCCAGCCGCGGGCGATCTCGATCCAGCGCTCGACATGCGCATCGTAGTGGGCGCGCAAGGCCGCGTGCCGGTCCTCATAGCCGGGGATTCCCGCGGTCACCTGGATGGCGACACGAAAGGCCGCCGCGAGCTGGATCGCCTGGCTCGGCAGCAAGACATCGGGCACCCAGCCCAGGCCCGGAATCTGGCGGACGAATTCGCTTGGATTCGGCCAGAACACCAGCAGCCCCGTGCCTTCGACCTCGGTTGGATTGGTGCTGATATTGATGATGGGGGTCCCGTCGGGGGTTTCGTCGTCGGTATATATGGCATGCCGTAGATCGAGCGTGGTCGTGAAATGACTCGATCCGTTGATGACAACCTTGACGAATTTGGATTCAAGCCGCATGAGCTGCTCGGCGAAACTGGTGACATCCTCGCGGATGATCTGCCGGATCGCCGGGTCTGGGCTTGCCGCATAGGCAAGCGACATCCCCAGCAGCACGCCCTGATACTGATCACGACTCACCCGGCCGCGCCAGTGCCAGCGCTCGCCGGCGTAGTCGACATCGCGAATCACCTCCGGATCAGTGGCCGGCAGGGTCGCAAGGATGGGTGCCGGACTGTCTGCGCGCGCCGCGAACCGGGCGAGATAGCCCGGATCGCCCGAGATCCGCCACCAACGATGCAACACCCGCACGGTCTCGGCGACCCGCGCGGCCGCGTCGGCGGCACCCGTCTCCAACAACCGCAGGGCTTGGGCGGCGAGATAGGCCCCCGTCCAGATCGCTGGATCGCGATGACCAGTGTACATCTGCACCTGCGAGAGACTGTCGTCGGAGAAGAGCGCAGGCATCACCCCGCCTGCCGGCATGAGCGACTCGCGCATCCACCGATCCTGCCCTCGCGCTCGATCCTCCAACATCTTGGCGTCGTGGTCGGCGAGGATGGCCCGAGTAGTGCTTGGCGCAGCCGGCATCCCGCCAGATCCAGCCGCGCACGCCTCACAGACGTCCGGCACAGTGGACACCGCGATGGTAGGGACCAGGCTCAAAGCGCAGCAGCACAGCAGGAGGCTGACCCGTTGAATCCACAGCCACCCCAGGTGGCCACCCGACTGCGCAGCATGCTTGTCTCGCCACATACCATCACCTCTTCGACGATTCGTTTGATCTATCGGAGACTCAGAATCCACGCACGACAAAATTTCTGCGGCCATTCACCGATTGGCTGGTGATCATCCTGTTGGTGACGGCCGTGGTGACCAGCATCCCACTGACCATCCTGACCAGCGTCCGGCGATCGAGGGGTCAGGCTCGCGCGCCGCTTGGCCGACCGGATCAGAGGCGCGGGGCGACCGGTGTCACAAAACCGGGTGGCTTGATCGCGAGCACCGAGCAATCGACCTGCTGCAGAATGGTCTCGGCGGTGTTGCCCATGATGAAGCCGGGGACCCCGCCGCGGGCGACAGTGCCCATGACGATGAGATCCACACCAAGTCGCCTGACCAGCGATGGGATCTTCGTGCGCGCCCGGCCCTTGATGAGATGTGTCTTTGGATTCAGGAAGGCCATCGTCTCGGCGCCCAGGTCCGCGGCGAGATCGCTCAGGAGCGCATTCAGATTGGCCGCACCGCGCTGTCGCACCAGATCGACATAGGACGCGACCTCGGCATCGCCGGGGCTGAGCAAGGTTCCTCGCATCAGGGTCTCACCGATGGCATCCCAGATGTGCGCGACATGCAGCTCGGCGAATTCGGAGAGCGCGAGCGCGCTCGCGATCTCCAGGATCTGGCGATTCATGGCCCGCTGTTGCTCATCCAAGGGCTGATAGGTATCGTCCACATCGACCGCTGCCAGGATCCGCCGGAAGCTGCGCGATCCCTTGCACTTGATGAGCCAGACCGGGCAGGGACACTTGCGCAGGAGGTTCATGTCGTCGCTCCCGAACAGACGGCTGAGCCAGCCGGGATTCTCGGGTGGACGAATCACCAGGTCATGCGCATGCGCGAGCACCTCGCTGATGATCTCCAGATGAGGCGTGCCGGTCAGCACCTTCGAGCGGATCGACAGCCGCGACCCATGGGACTCGATCAGTGAATCGAGGCGACGCTGGTGCTCGGCGATCGCCGCGGCCTGCATCTCGTCGCTCGTCAACCCGCCCTCGACCAACCGCAGGCCCATGTTCAGTCGCGGGATGACCGTGACGACCGTCAGATCGGCCGGCGTGTTCTCAGCCAGCGTGATGGCACGCGCGAGCGCGGGCTTGCAGATGTGCTGGGTCTCGGTATCGGCGACGAATAGGATGTTCTTGAACCTGTGCATACTCTCGCACCTCTTCGAGCGAGATCAGTGTCACACCACATGAGTCGATCCCAGCAAGCCGACACCCGTGCCCAGCCTCGACCGCGACGACTGACGAGCCGCTCATCGAGCGGACACCACTCGAGGTGGAGGCACAGGCAGACTCCAGCCGCAGCGGCGGATACCGATCGGGACAAAGCGATCGATTTCGGTCATGCCGAGTCAGAGTGTAAACCAGAGCGATGCCATTGAGCGAAGCATCAGGACGCAAGCGGTGTGACTCGAGGGCATCGACCCGGTCATGCGAAGCAGCGTGACCGGCCTGCGCGATGACCGGGCCGATCACACAAAAGACGAGGAATACCAGGAGATTGACATCAGCATGAGCCAGCGAAAGACACGGACCAATTATGTCTGCAATGCCTGTGGTGCACGCCAACCCAAATGGGCCGGCCAGTGTCCAGACTGCGGCGCCTGGAACAGTCTGGCCGAGACCGCCGAGATCGCCCGCCCGACGCCTCGCGGCGGCTACAGCGGCGCTGCCGCCGCAAGCCGGATCGAGACCTTGGCCGAGATCGCGCCAGAGGATCGACAGCGGGTCACGAGCGGAATCGGAGAGCTCGACCGGGTGCTGGGCGGCGGCCTCGTCACCGGCTCGGTGATCCTGCTCGGCGGCGATCCCGGGATTGGTAAGTCGACCCTACTGCTCCAGACCTGTGCCGCGCTCGCACGGACCTTACCGGTGCTCTATGTGAGCGGCGAGGAGTCGCCCCAGCAGATCGGCCTGCGCGCACGGCGGCTCGGGCTCGTCGGCGAGGGCATCCGGCTGCTTGCCGAGACCAGCGTGGAGACGATCCTCGCCAGCGCGACCAGCGAGCAGCCGCGCGTGATGGTCATCGACTCCATCCAAACACTCTTCAGCGAAAACCTGCAGTCGGCTCCCGGCTCGGTCTCGCAGGTCCGCGAATCAGCTGCTCAATTGGTCCGTCTGGCTAAACAGAGCGACACCATCGTCTTCTTGGTCGGCCATGTCACCAAGGACGGCACGCTCGCCGGCCCGCGCGTCCTGGAGCATATGGTCGATACCGTGCTCTATTTCGAGGGCGAGCCCGGTGGCACCTTTCGACTCGTGCGCTCGGTCAAGAATCGCTTCGGCGCGGTCAATGAGCTGGGTGTCTTCGCGATGAGCGATCGGGGTCTGCGCGAGGTCAAGAACCCCTCGGCGATCTTTCTCTCGCGTCACGATCAGGCGGTGCCTGGCAGCCTCATCCTGGTCACTCGCGAGGGGACGCGTCCGTTGCTGGTCGAAGTCCAGGCACTGGTCGACGAGAGCCCGCTGGCCAACCCGCGCCGGGTGGCACTTGGACTCGACGCCAATCGGCTCTCGATGCTGCTGGCGGTCCTGCATCGTCATGGCGGGGTGGCCATGTTCAATCAGGATGTCTTCGTCAACGTGGTCGGAGGGGTGCGCATCGGCGAGACCGCGGTCGACCTGCCACTGATCCTGGCAATCCTCTCGAGCTATCGAGACCGGTCGCTCCCGCTGGATCTCGCGGTCTTCGGCGAGATCGGACTCTCGGGCGAGGTGCGACCGGTGCCCAATGGACCGGAGCGTCTACGCGAGGCGGTCAAGCACGGGATTCGGCGCATGATCGTTCCAGCCGGCAATGTGCCGAAGGAGGGTGTCGAGGGTCTGGAGATCACCCAGGTCCGCACCCTCGCCGAGGCTCTGGAGCGAGTCTGAGACCAGCCCCAGCACCTCCCGATCCAAGCCACCGCGGACCCGATCTCAGGGCAGGCTTCCGTCCGTCTCGGCACCTTCCTTGGGAACCGGCAGGAGGTTGGCGCGGCTGACGCCGAGCTTGACGGCGGCGGCGGTGGCCATGAAGACGGTCGAATAGGTGCCGACGAAGACCCCGATGATGAGTGCCAAGGAAAAGCCGCTCAGTGCCTCGCCACCGAAGGCATAGAGCGCGACCAGCACGATCAAGGTCGTGAACGAGGTCATGATGGTCCGCGACAGGGTCTGATTGACCGAGAGGTTGGTGATCTCGATCACGGTTCCCTTGCGAATCTTTCTGAAGTTCTCGCGGATGCGGTCGAAGATGACGATGGTGTCGTTCAATGAGTAGCCGACCACGGCCAGGATGGCCGCCAGGATCGTCAGATCGAAGGGAAGGTGAAAGAGCGAGAAGATCCCGACGACGAAGATGGCGTCGTGCATGGTCGCGATGACCGCACCCACGGCAAAGCGCCATTCAAAGCGCAGCGCGACATAGGCCAGGATGCCGATCAAGGCGAAGAGGATGGCGAGGCCACCTTGCTCGCGCAGCTCCTCGCCGACCTGGGGACCCACATACTCGACCCGCCGCAGATCGACCTTGCCCGCGCTCGCTTGATTGAGCGCATCGAAGACCTGCTGGCTCAGCTCCGCGCTCGCCTCCTCGCCTTCTTGCGGGGCTAGGCGGATCAGCACGTCGGTCAATGAGCCGAAATGCTGAACGGTCGCGCCGCTGAAGCCCTCGGTGGCCAAGGCGGACCGCACCTCCCCAAGATCGACCGGCTGCTCGTAGCCGACCTCCAGGATGGTGCCGCCTGTGAAGTCCAGGCCAAGGTTGAAGCCACGGATCGGTATGGCGATGATCAACAGCAAGATGACGGTCCCGGATAGGAACAGCGCGGGGCGCATCAGCTTGCCCATGAAATCGATATTCAGCTCATTGACGACGCTCAGGTCTCTCATCGGATCGCCCTTGGTTCAGATGGCCAGTGTCTTGACGCGTCGACCGCCATAGATCAGATTGATGATGGCACGCGACCCATAGATTGCGGTGAACATCGAGGTCGCGATCCCGATGACCAGGGTCACGGCGAAGCCCTTGATGGGTCCGGTTCCAAAGCTGAACAGGACGATCGCGGCGATGAGTGTGGTGATGTTGGCATCGAGGATACTGGAGAGCGCCTTGTCGTAGCCTGAATGGATACTCGCCTGCGGTGAATTGCCGTTGCGAATCTCCTCACGGATGCGCTCGTAGATGAGCACGTTCGCATCCACCGCCATGCCCACGGTGAGCACGATGCCCGCGATGCCCGGCAGGGTCAGGGTGGCCTGCAGCAATGAGAGGATGGCCACGATCATCACGATGTTGGTGATCAGCACGACATTGGCCACCAGGCCAAAGACGCGGTAATAGAAGGCCATGAAGACGAGCACGGCCGCCATCGCGAACATCACCGAGCGGAACCCCTGATCGATGTTGTCCTGACCCAGGCTGGGACCGACGGTGCGCTCCTCGACGATCTGGATGGGCGCGGCCAGTGCGCCAGAGCGCAGTAGCAGGGCGAGATTATGCGCCTCATTGCTGCTGTCCAGCCCCGTGGTCTGGAAGCGACGCCCGAAGGGCTCGCGGATGGTCGCCACGCTGATGACCTCCTCGACCTTGCGGGTGCGCTTGACCGCCTCCCCATCGACGACCTCGGTGTAGGTCTGATTCTCGATGAAGACCACGGCCATCGGCTTGCCGACATTCTCGGTGGTGACATTGCGCATGCGTCGCGCGCCCTGACCGTCGAGGCTGACGAAGACCGCGGGGCTGCCAGTCTGACCGTCGAAGCCGGCCGATGCATCCGTGATCTGATCGCCGGTCACGATGACCCGACGACTGAGTAGGATCGGCTGACCATTGCGCTCGCGATAGAGCCGGCTGGCAACCGGGACGCGTCCGTCCAAGGCATCGGCGATGCTGCCCTCGGTGTCGACGAGCCGATACTCGAGTGTCGCGGTCGCGCCCAGCAGCTCCTTGAGACGCCCTGGATCCTGCGCCCCTGGCAACTGCACGACGATGCGGCGATCACCCTGGCGGGCAATGCTGGGCTCCGCCACGCCCAGCGCGTTCACTCGGTTGCGCAGGGTCGTGATGTTCTGCTGCAAGGCGAAGTCGCGAATCTGGTCTTGCTGTGCCTGCGGCAGGCTTGCCGCGATCAGGAAGGTGCCACCATCCTGCGTGCTCTGGATTTGCAGATCCCGAAACTCACGACTCAGGACCTTCTCAGCCGCGTCACGCGCCTCCAGCTCGTTGAATTTGATGAGGATGCGCGACCCCTCGCGGGCAACCGTGAGATAGCGGATCTTGCGATCACGCAATTCGGTGCGAATGTCACCGACATAACGCTCCAGCGCCTGATCGAGCGCGGCCTCCATGTCGACATCGATCACGACGTGGATACCACCGCGCAGATCCAAGCCCATCGACATGGGGTTGAGGCCCAGCGCGCGGACCCAGCCGGGCAGATCGGCCGACAGGGTCAGGGCATTGCGATAGCGCTCCGAGAGGGTCCGCTCGATCGCCGCCTGACCGCGCAACTGGGCGTCGGACGAGGCGAAGCGAACCAACAGCTTGCCACCCTCGCGCAGCTCGATCTCCTTGAAGGGCACCTGGCTGTTCTCGAGCGCCGCCTGGACCTCGGCGCGACTCGCCTCGGTCACCTCGTTGCCGCGCGCGGCGGTGATCTCGATCGAGGGATCCTGCGAAAAGAGGTTGGGCAATGCCAACAGGAGCGAGCCGAGGACGACGCTCAGGATCAGCAGGTTCTTCCACAGGGGGTAATGATTCATTGCGATTCCAGTCGTGAGGGCTGGCGTGCCTCGAAGCGGACGCCGGGGTCATCCGACACGGCGCGGCAGGCCGCGCACGACGACAGCCCTATGGAGCCGCCACGGCACTGCGGCGCGCCGCGACGAAGCAGGGCGGGATCAGAGCTCCTTGAGCGTCCCTTTGGGCAGGACCGATTCGACCGCGGCGCGCCGGATCTTCACGGCGACCCCGTCGGCGATCTCGACTTGCGCGAAATTGTCGCCAAGATCGGTGATCCGCCCGGCGATCCCGCCGATCGTCACGACCTCGTCGCCCTTGGTCAGCGAGTCGACCATCTTGCGATGCTCTTTCTGACGCTTGGCCTGCGGACGAATCAAGAGGAAATAGAACACGACCGCAAACAACACCAGCGGCAGCAAGGCCAGGAAAGGGTCGCCCGCCGAGGCCGTCGCCTCGCCTTGAGCAAGCGCATCGGAGATAAAAAAGCTCATGGTCATTATGCCTTTGGTCTGATGATGACACGACCGTGGTGAGGCCGCTGAAGCATGACGCGACGCCCGCGAGGACGCCGCGACCAGTCGCAAACTCGACGCCGGATTATGGCATAGCGCGGACGAAGTTGCAGCGTCGAGACAGGCCGCCTGACCACACATGAGTGACCGCGGCAGCCAATCCTCGGTCAGATCGGCGTGACGGCCGCGCTCACGGGCACGGATCCGAAGCTGCTGAATCCTGTCCAGACATCGCCCGGACTGAGCGAGCGACACTGCGCGCCGCGCATCACCCAGGCGCGGTCTGGAGTATCTCGAAATCGCGCACGAAAGCGGCATAGCGCCCAGCGGCGATCGCGTCGCGCAGACCCCGCATCAGGGTCTGGTAGTAATGAAGATTGTGGATGGTCTGGAGACGCGCGCCGAGGATCTCCTTGCATTTGTCGAGATGATGCAGATAAGCGCGGCTGTAATGTCGGCAGGTGTAGCAGTCGCACAGCGGATCGAGCGGCCCCTCGTCGGCACGATGCACACTGTTGCGGATGCGCACATGCCCATGGTGGGTGAACAGATCGCCGTTGCGGGCATGGCGGGTCGGCATGACGCAGTCGAACATGTCGATGCCACGAGCGACCGCGGCCAGGATGTCATGCGGCGTCCCCACACCCATCAGGTAGCGCGGCCGATCCAGCGGCAGTCGATTGGCGAGAAAGTCGAGCACGCGCAGACGCTCGTCCGCGGATTCACCCACCGAGAGCCCGCCGATCGCATAGCCATCGAAGCCGATCGCCATCAGACCATCAAGCGACTCGGCGCGCGGTCCCTCGTGCATCCCGCCCTGGACGATGCCGAACAGGGCCGCTGGATTGTCGCCATGGGCCGCGCGCGAGCGCGCCGCCCAGCGCAGCGAGAGCGCCATGGAGGCGCGAGCCTGGGCCTCGTCCGCGGGATAGGGCGTGCACTCGTCGAAGATCATGACGATGTCCGAGCCCAGCTCGCGCTGGACCCGCATCGAGATCTCCGGACTCAGGAAGACCGGGCTGCCATCCACCGGCGAGCGGAAATGCACGCCATCCTCGGTGATCTTGCGCAATTGGCCCAGGCTGAAGACCTGAAAACCGCCTGAATCCGTGAGGATGGGACGCTCCCAGTGCATGAAGCCATGCAGATCGCCGCAGCGCCGGACGATCTCAGTACCGGGGCGCAGCATCAGATGGAAGGTGTTGCCAAGGATGATCTCAGCGCCAGTCTCCACCAGCTCCTCGGGGGTCATCGCCTTGACCGTGCCGTAGGTACCGACCGGCATGAAGGCCGGGGTCTCGATCGTCCCGCGGCTGAAGGTCAGACGTCCACGCCGGGCCAGTCCATCCTGCCCAAGCCGCTCAAACTGCATGTCCGGGCTCCTCGATCGCCACCTGGCCGCGACCATCCAGCCAGTCCAGCACCTGATTGAGATCAGTCACCGTATGGTGCGGTGGGGCGAGCTCGCGCGGCCAATCGCGTCCGTAACGATTGACCCAGATCGCGGTCAAGCCCGCCGCTCGGGCGGCCTCGACATCCATCCAAGGGTCATCACCCAGGTGCAGCGCTTCTCGGGGGGTACACCCGGCATGCGCGAGCGCATGCCGGAACAGTGCCGGATCGGGCTTGGCGGCACCGGCATCGACCGGTGTGAGATTGCGATGGAAGAGTCCGCGCAAGGCCGTTGCCTCCGGGTCGGCGGTGCCATTGGTCAGCGAGATCAGACAATAGCGTCGGGACAGCGCGTGGAGCACGGGGGCAACATCGGCGAAGGGGGCGACACGGTTGCGGTGCATCTGAAAATAGGCGACCCCGTCCTCGGCCAGGCTCACCGCATAATTGAATGACTCCAGCAGGCTCGCCAAGGAGCGACGACGAATCTGACCCAGGTCGTGGGCGATCTCGGGCATGGTCTGCATCAGCGTGCGGCGGTGTTGACGCAAGCTGGCCAGGTCATGGGTGGCGGCCAAACGGGGCGCATGGCGACTGAGCCATCCGTGAAGGGCCGTATCGGCGGCCTCGATGACAGGCCCGAGCGGCCAGAGCGTGTCATCGAGGTCGAGTGTGATGAGTCGAAACCTGGTATCGGACATCGAGTTGTTCGTCGGCCTGGTCGCGGGGTGGAGGCCCATCATTCGAGCAAGAGGTCGGCGTGACCCGACCTCAGTTTGGCGAGTTTGGGCGAGATCACGGCCCGACAATAGCCTTGAAAGGGGTGACGACGATAAAAGTCCTGATGCTCATCCTCGGCCGGATAGAAGGCCGCGACGGGCTCGACCTGGGTCACGATCGGGTCTGGCCAGCGCGCCTGCACGGTGAGCTGGGCGATCATCCGCTCGGCGATCTCGCGCTGTCGCGGTGAATGATAGAAGATCGCCGAGCGGTACTGGGTGCCAACATCGGCCCCCTGTCGATCGCGGGTCGTGGGGTCATGGATGTCGAAGAAGACCTCGAGTACGGTCGCGAAGTCGACCACCTGGTCGTCGAAACGCATCTGAACGACCTCGGCATGACCAGTCGAACCGGAGCAGACCGCGTGGTAGGTCGGCCTGTCGGTGTGTCCCCCGGCATAGCCCGAGACGACCGACTCGATGCCGCGCAGCCCCTGGAAGACGGCCTCCAGGCACCAGAAGCAGCCACCACCCAGCGTTGCTGTTTCGATCGCCATCTCGCGCACTCCGATCCAAAAATCGAATTTCAGGGGTTGACAAGCAGAACAGTAAATAAGAAACTGTTGATGTACTGAAGCAGAGCGCTTCAGTACACTCCTCCATCCTCCTTTGGTGGTAACTTTTTGAGCGCGACGCCCGTCGCGCTTTTTTTTTATCTCAACGTCGCGCCCTCACGAATCGCCCTCAGAATCGCCAAGATCCCAAGGATCAGCCATGGCGTCGATGGGCATCGCGGATCGCGCACTGCCATCCAAGCGCGCGGCAGTGCCCAGTGACCTCAAAGATGCCCGATCAGGGCGCCACTCAGTGACTTGCCCCGCGACCCGCACCCTCGCTCAGCTTGAGCGCGTTGCGAACTCGTCGCTCGATGGAGCACTCCTGCGCACAGTCGGCCTCAGTGGTCTCGGCGAGCATGGCATCGATGACCTGCTCCGCCGCGAACCAGTCATCATCCGCGCCGCCGGGGGCGAAGCCGCGCGACTCCGCGAGATAATAGGCAGCGATCGCGATCATCTCACGACGCTGCTCGACGCTGAGCGATTCCAGTGGGGTGAACCTCGATCTGCTCATCGCCGACCATTATGCCACCGACTCACTGTCATGGCGCGACCCTGCCGCGATGAAATCACCGGTCGAGCCGTACCGTGCGGCGCGGTACCATGGACACCCAAGGCCGGCCCGCCGTGGCCGCCCAGCCGTCACAACCCATCTTGATCAACTGGAGGACTCTTCAATATGGGCTCAGTACCCCCTTCCTTCTTCCGGAGGGCCTCCATCGCATTCAAGGGCTTTCGTCGCGCATTGAAGGATCCGGGCTTTGCCAGCGAGGTCGCGCGGCTTCTTCAAGGCAAGCCGGCACATCCACAGGCGCGGCCCGCGGCGCGTGCTGCGCAGCCGCTGGTCACCGCCGCGCCCGATTCTGCCCTGCTGTTGCTCGGGCTGCTGCAGAAACAGGGCCGACTCCTGGATTTTCTCCAAGAGGACATCACCGGCTATAGCGATCAAGAGGTGGGCGCGGCCGCCCGCGTGGTCCATCGCGGCTGTCGCGAGGTCATGAGCGCTCATCTTCAAATTGCCCCGGTGCGCGAGGAGCCCGAGGGTAGCCGGATCACATTGCTCCCAGGCTTCGACCCCGCCGCCATTCGCCCAACCGGGAACCTGGTCGGGGATCCTCCCTTTCACGGCGCGCTGGTCCATCGCGGATGGCGGGTCGTGAGGATGGACCTACCCCAGGTCGCGGGCGGGCATGACCTCAGCATCCTCGCCGCCGCGGAGGTCGAGCTATGAGTCAACAACGCTATGCGGTCGGGATCGACCTGGGGACCACCCATTGTGCGCTCTCCTTCGTCGATTCGGAGAAGAGCGAGGGTGAGGACATCCTCCAGGGCCAGCTCGCCATCCCTCAGCTCATCGCACCCGGCTCGGTGGAGGCGCGCCCACTGCTACCCTCGGCGCTCTATCTGCCACATCCGGACGAGCTGCGGGTCACTGATTTGGTCCTCCCCTGGGAAACCGACCCGAGTCGGGTCGGCGGTGAGCTGGCGCGCAATCAGGGCACCATGACACCGATCCGTTTGGTCGCCAGTGCCAAGAGTTGGCTCTGCCATCCCGACGTGGACCGCAAGGCGCCCATCCTCCCGGCCGGCGCACCCCAGGAGATCCCGCGGATCTCGCCCTTCGACGCCACCATCTACTATCTCGCCCATCTGCGCGACGCCTGGAACGGACATTTCCCCTATGACCCGCTCGAGCGTCAGGAGGTCACGGTCACGGTGCCAGCCTCCTTCGATCCGGCCGCGCGCGAACTCACCGCCGAGGCCGCCCGAGCGATCGGCATCGAGCGTCTGGTGCTCTTGGAGGAGCCGCAGGCCGCGCTCTACTCCTGGGTCAACGACAGTCACGGTGACTGGCGTCATCAGGTCCAGGTCGGTGATGTCATCCTGGTCGTGGACGTCGGCGGCGGCACCACCGATCTCTCACTGATCGCGGTCACCGAGCAGGACGGTGCGTTGGAGCTGACCCGGGTCGCGGTCGGCGAGCACATCCTGCTCGGCGGCGACAACATGGACCTGACCCTGGCCCATCTGCTCAAACAAAAACTCGCCAAGAACGGGGTCGAGCTCGACCGCTGGCAGCTGCAGGCACTCACCTACGGCTGTCGGATCGCCAAGGAGTCATTGCTCGCGGATCCCACGCTCGCCCAGATCCCGGTCGTGGTGCCGAGCCGCGGCTCGCGCCTGATCGGCGGTAGCATCCGCACCGAGCTGACCCGCGAGGAGGTCCAGACCACCCTGATCGAGGGCTTCTTCCCAGCCGTGGCCTCAGCGGACAGACCGGCCAGCCGGGCGCGCGGAGCGCTCACCAAAATGGGTCTGCCCTATGCTCAGGATCCGGCGGTGACCCGGCATCTGGCCGCCTTCCTCGGCCGTCAGGCTGGAGCGACCGAGGACCTCTCTGGCTTCGTCGCCCAGAACCCCGGGGCCAGTTTCCTGCACCCGACCGCCGTACTCTTCAACGGCGGCGTCTTCAAGGCCGAGATCCTCCAAGATCGTGTCCTGGAGGTCCTCAACCAATGGCTCGCCGCCGAGGGCGCCCCGCCGGCGCGTCTGCTCGGCGCCCATGATCTGGATCTGGCGGTCGCGCGCGGCGCCGCCTTCTACGCCCATGTCCGACGTCATGGCGGCGTGCGCATCCGCGGCGGAACCTCGCACTCCTACTATGTCGGGGTCGAAAGCGCCATGCCCGCCATCCCTGGCATGGAGCCCGAGCTGGCCGCGCTCTGTCTGGTCCCCTTCGGCCTGGAGGAAGGCTCGGAGCCGGTCGCACCGCCCCAGGAATTCGGTCTGGTGGTCGGCGAGCCGGTGCGCTTCCGCTTCTTCGGCTCCAGCGTCCGGCGCGAGGACCAGGTCGGTGACCTGCTGGAGGAGTGGGGCGAGGACGAGCTCGACGAGCTCGCCGAGATCCAGACCACGCTCCTGGCCAAGGACTACAAGAAGGGCGAGGTCGTCGAGGTGCGGCTCCAGGCCACGGTCACCGAGGTCGGCACGCTCGAGCTCACCGCCATCCCCGTCACCACCCCCGAGGAGCAGTGGAACGTGGCCTTCAACACCAGGGGCACGGGCTAGAGGAGCGGCCCCGCGCGCGCTGGACCGGGCACTGATCCGCCCAGCCGCGCGTAAGCCGATGGCACATCGGGAGCGGGGCCAATCGCATCATGTCTGAGTTGGGCACGTCCGACTGGGCTTCTCGGCTTGGCTCGGCGTGCGTGACCACCATCACCTCATGGTTGCAATCGAGTTGGTGAGCGCGACTGCTCAGATCGTCCCTCGCCAGGTCGGTGGCGAGTGGGACACCCAGGCTCTCGAGATCGATCATGGCTGGATTGAGTCGAGCCTGCCTCGGCACGCGCGGCAAGAGCGCACCGAGGATGTGCCTCGTGCGCCGGATCAGTCTTCTCAGCGACTGGATCATCCGCCCGAAATGGATCGATCGGTCAACCACTTGACTCGCCCTGGGTCCTGCACCCCGCTCCCTGCAGCGAACCGACGACACTGATCCAGGGGTGTCCCATCCGGTCAGCCTGATGAAATGGCGTTCCACTTGCCCGAAGAAATAGGAACCGTTATCATTTGCACCATAATGTCAAGGCTGAATACCAGTCTTCGATCGACCAACCTGACCACTGAAAGGGGCTGACGCGGAATGAGCGAACATGGCTACAGCGGCGAAGATCGAGCAACTCGACCGGGAGAAGGGGCAGCAGGATCTGAGCGTCACATGACCGAGATGCCTCGGTCGGGTGAATCCGCCCGGGCTGGCGATTCGATCCACTCTCAACCGGGGGCGGTGACCAACGGGTGCGGCAGTGGCAATGCGGCCCCAGCAGGATACCCAGGCACACCGGCCGGGGGGTGGACGGGGGGTGAGGCCATGCGCGGCAATCCGGCACCGCCCCCCTGGTATCCCGGCCGGCCAGCACCGATGCCGCCCCATGGCAGTCATCCCTATCAACCGAATCCTTATTATCCGGCTCCTTATCATCCGGCGCCTTACATGGGCCAGCAGGGTGCGGCCCCGGTCGGCTATCCGCCGCCCTACATTCATGCTGGCATGGCCCCGCCGCCATGGGTCGGTGCATCCGTCGGCCATCAGATGGGGCCTGGTCCGGTCGAGTCCGCCGGTGGCGCGCACGCCCG
The DNA here is from genome assembly GCA_009929855.1 of Gammaproteobacteria bacterium. Lineage (GTDB taxonomy): Bacteria > Pseudomonadota > Gammaproteobacteria > Chromatiales > Chromatiaceae > Thiocapsa. The sequence continues at coordinate 4,450 of RZZN01000054.1, read as the reverse complement.
GCGAGGATCTGGGATGGCCGAATTGGTCGATGAGATCGCCAACGGCGGCAATGGTCTGGCCAGTCTGTCCAAGATGCTCAATCTGGAGGACACCGAGTTTTGGAAGGGTGCCCTTGTCGGCGCCGCGGCGGTGCTCTTGCTGACCAACGATTCGGTTCAGAGTGCGCTTTTCAAGGGTGGCGCCAAAGCCAAGGCGGCGGTCAAGACTGGAGTCGGCCGCGTCAAGGACAGCATGCGTCCGGCAGCATCCACGGGGGAGTTTGATGATGTCTGATACGTATGATTTGACTCGCTCAACCACAATTCGAACACAGACGAGTGGTGCCGACTGCGCCTCGCTGGTGCGTCTGGCGACACTGGGCGCGCTGGTGGGCGGAAGCCTGGCCGCCGCATCGAATCTGCGGCGGGTGGAGTCAGGCGACCTGAACCCGAGCGCCGCGGTCGCCGCGACCGGCACAACGGCTCTCACCACTGCCGTGGCCACCGCGCTTGGCGGGGCCGTGGCCTCCAGCCTGGCCGAACAGGGCCTGGCGCGTCTCGGCATCATGTTCGCGGCCGGCACCCTCACACTCTACGGGTTGCAACGCTGGTCGGAGGAGCGTGGAGAGACCGATGAGTGACCGACGCGGCGGCTATCGGCACGGTGTCCACAAGAAGCTCGCAGAGGGTATCGGCGGTGTACTGGTGGGCGCGGCACTCGTACTGCTCGTCCGCGGCCTGCTGAGGAAACGTCAGCCCGCCAAGAGCGCCACGGACGAGACCGACACCCTGACGACAAGCGCGGCGGCTCAACCAGATCCACGCTGAACACCCATGGCACGAACGGTCGTCACCTCGACAACCGGTCGTGCCCATGCCCGATCACGCATGGCGCCACGGCGATCGCCACCACCGCTCCCCCATCCCTCAGACCACACGGAGACCCCACACCATGAGCAACGATCATTACTCTGCCTACCCTTACCCCTATTCCGGTTACCCTCATCCAAACGGCATGGGCGGCGGCATGTCACCCCCCGATCAGACCAGCGGACAATGGGGCATGCCAGCCGGCCATGCCCCACAGGGTGCCTACGCGCAAGGATATGCCCATGCACCCATGCCCCAGAGCGCCACATCTGGCTACGGGGTGCAGCGTCAGGCCCAGTCGTCGAGCTCCTTTCTGAATTTCAGCAATGACCGCTTCGTCAAGGGTCTCTTGATCGGCGCGGCGGCCACCTACCTTCTGACCAACGAGGGTGTCCAGCGGACCCTGATCAAGGGTGTCGTCCAGGTCTGGTCCACCCTGCAAGGCGGGATCGAGGAGGCCAAGGAGCGGTTTCACGATGCCGAGGCCGAGCTGCAACACGCGGCCCGGTCGAAATCCGAAGCAGCCGACTGAGGATCGCGGACCAGCCATGACATCCAGGACACCTCTCAGGCCATACGGTTATCAAATCGTACATGAGCTACCCGGACGACTGAGACTGAGGATCCCCGCGCTCGGTACACCAGGGGTCACCCCAGAGGACCTGGAAGATTGGATGGACCCACTCAGTGTCGTGGTCAGCGTCCGGGCGAATCGAGGTGCCCGGACGCTGATCCTGCGCTATCGAGACACCCCGGGCGCCCGCGCGGTGCTCTTGCGGCGACTCGGCGCCTTCGTGCCCAACGAGGACCCGGATGGCTCGGCTGGGGAGGCGCGCGAGGCCGAGATCGCCCCGCTGGTCACCACGGCGCTGACCATCGCCCTGCTCCCGCTCTTGAGCCGCCCCCTACAGGTCGCCGTGACCATGGCCAATGTCGCCTCGACATTGGCCTCTGGGATCGAGACACTCATCACCAAGGGCGTCAAGGTCGAGGTCCTCGACGCCTTGGCGGTCGGTCTGTCGGCCGCGCGCGGTGAGCTCTACACCGCCAACATCACGGATTTTCTGCTCTCGCTCGGGAACTATCTGGAACGACGCACCGAGCATCAATCCGACCGGATGCTGCGTAAACTGCTGCGCCCCGAGCCGGCAATGGCCTGGGTCGAGCGTGACTGCGAGCTGATCCAGATCCCGGGCGACCAGGTGAATGCCGGTGAGATCATCCAGGTCGGCCCGGGCGAGGCCATCCCGGTGGATGGTCGCGTGGTCGGCGGCAGCGCGCTCGTCAACCAGTCCGCGGTCACGGGCGAGGATGTGCCGGTTCGTAAGGAGGCGCCGCGCCGGGTCATCTCGGGCGCGGTCTTGATCGAGGGGCGCCTGCGCATCGAGGCGACCCAGGTCGGGGATGAGACCACGAGCGCGCGCATCTCGCGCTTCATCAAGGAATCGCTGGCCAAGCGCTCGGACACCCAACGCGAGGCGGATCGGCTCGCCGACCAACGGGTCTATCTCACGCTTGGCACGGGCGCATTGGTCTACGGGCTGACACGCAACCTGACCCGTCTGCAGTCGGTCTTCCTGGTCGATTATTCATGCGCGCTCAAGCTGGGCACCCCGGTCGCCTTCAAGGCCGGGATGTCGCGTGCCGCCGAGCATGGCGTGCTCATGAAAGGCGGCGAGGCGATCGAGCATCTCGCCGCGGTCGATACCGTCGTCTTCGACAAGACCGGCACGCTCACCTACAGCGAGTTGGAGGTGACGGATGTCGTGGTGCTCAACAGCCACGCCCAGCGAACCGAGAGCGCACTGCTCGCCTTGGTCGCCTCGGTCGAGGAGCATGCCTCGCACCCAGTCGCCAACGCAGTGGTGGAGGCAGCGCGCTCGCGCGATCTCCAACATATCTCGCACGGCGAGGTCGATTATCTGGTCGCCCACGGTCTATCGGCTGAGGTCGAGGGCGAGCAGATCCTGGTCGGAAGCCGGCACTATCTGGAGGAGCATCAGGGGATCTCATTCGCCCCTCATGTCAAGCGCATCACGCGGCTCGAGGACGAGGGCAAGCTCGTGCTGTTCATCGGCAATGCGCGGGGCCCTGTCGGCCTGATCGCCTTGCGCGATACACTCAGGGACGACACCCACGAGACACTCCGGCGACTGCGCGCGCAGGGGATCAAGCGTCTGATCATGATCACGGGTGATCGGCGCCACAAGGCCGAGGCGTTGGCCCGCGAGCTGGGTCTTGACGCCTGCCATGCCGAGGTTCCACCAGAGGAGAAGGCCGGTCTCATCAGCCATCTACAGGCCGACGGGAGTCGGGTCGCCTTCGTGGGTGACGGGGTCAACGACGGCCCCGCCTTGGTGGCCGCCAACGTCGGAATCGCCATGCCGCGTGGCGCGGACATCGCGCGCGCCACCGCCGACATCCTGCTTCTGGATGATCGCTTGAGCGCCGTGGCCGACGCGCGCGAGCTCGCGACCAAGACCATGCATCTGATCCAGAACAATTTCCGTGCAGCCATCGGGATCAACACGGGGATCCTGGCCGGCGCGATGGGTGGGGCACTCTCGCCAGTTGCCAGCGCGCTATTACACAATGGAACCACGATCGGCATCCTGCTCAACGCACTCAAGGGTGTGCGACTGGAGGGTGAATCCACGGCCGCGGCGAGCCCGCGGCTGGCACGGAAATAGGATCCGTTGGAGTCTCGAGCAGCCGCTCGGACTTGCAGCGCACCCATCAACCACAGCGTGCCCGCGCATGACTCCCCTTGGAATCATGCGCGGGCACCGTCTCGTTCACGGATGACCGATTCAGTCTTCGCGCGCTGAACAGCCGCCTGGCATTCTCGGAACGGCCAGCCGCGATCCCATGATCATTGTCCGATGCGCTGGCGGCGGTTGATCTGTCTCACCTGATCAGCGGATGGCCAATGGGGGCTGCTCAGTGCCCAACGCTCGGACGGCGGTTGAGCTGTCTCACCGGCGAGCCGAAGAAGACCAGGACGGTCAAGTCTTCTTCGACGTCGAAGAAGACATGATCACAGGCGGCCTGCACATACATCAGCGTGCCTTGAACGACCGCGTGATCGCTGTCGCCGACCCGCAAGCGTGCCCGCCCACTGAGCACGAGATAGAGCTCATCCTCCTCGTGCGCCTTGGCCATGTCGCTCGATCCTGCTGGCAGATGATAGATCGAGCAGCTCAGTGAAGGCGTACGGAGAAACTCCTGGAGCGACAGGCTACCCGGCTCGACGCGCCCAACCAACTCATCGAGTTGGAAGACCAACCAATCATCCATCTTGCTCATGGCTCTCTAACGACTCCTGACATCGACTCATTCTCGCATCACGATGACTGATGATGCTTTGTACACTCGTCAGCCGCTGGGTTTCAATCGTCTGATCTTGGAAAGAGTCATTCTATAGAGTCGAGACCCGCGGATGATGAAGGATTCGCGCCCGACATGTGGAGATCCACACTCGGGGCCTGGAGGCCCCGACTCCTCTAGGGCCTGGAGGCCCCAAGGGAGTCGGGGCGTCCTCGCCCCGGGTAAGGATCCTTGCGACCTTGCCCGCGAAGCCGTGCGCTGATGATGGGGACGT
>RZZN01000356.1 GCA_009929855.1 Gammaproteobacteria bacterium | reverse complement strand
CTCGATCCCAAGCAGCGCAACTATGTCGAGAAGATCAGTCGCTCGGCCGATGCCCTGCTCGGCATCCTCAACGACATCCTCGACTTCTCCAAGATCGAGTCCGGCAAGCTGGCCATGGAGCGGATCGCCTTTCGGCTCGAGGCGGTGCTCGACAACTTGGCGATCGTGGTTGGCTTCAAGGCCGAGGAGAAGGGCCTGGAGCTGGTCTTCGAGCTGCCCGCGGATCTGCCGGCGGTGCTGGTGGGCGACCCGCTGCGCCTGGGACAGGTGCTCACCAACCTAGCCAACAATGCGGTGAAGTTCACCGACACCGGCGAGATCCTCATCGGTGCCGAGGTGCTCGCGCAGGATGCCGAGACCTGTCGGCTGCACTTCTTCGTGTGCGACACCGGCATCGGTCTGAGCCCAGAGCAGCAGGAGAGGCTGTTCGAATCATTCACTCAGGCCGACGCCTCCACCACGCGCCGTTTCGGCGGCACGGGTCTAGGATTGGCGATCTCCAAGCATCTGACCGAGCAGATGGGCGGCGAGATCTGGGTCGAGAGCACGCCTGGTCGCGGCAGCAGCTTCCATTTTACCGTCCAGCTCGGCCGCGAGTCGCTTCCGATCGACGAACCCCGGCCGACACTGGAGCGACTCGTCGATCAACGGGTCTTGGTGGTCGACGACAGCGTCTCGGCCCGGCGCATCCTGGTGACCATGTTGAGTCAACTCGGCTTGCGGGTGGAGGAGGCCGGCAGCGGCGAGGAGGCACTGCAACGCTACAGCGCCGACGTGGATGATCCCTTTGATCTCATCCTGCTCGATTGGAAGATGCCTGGACGCGACGGCGTTGACACCGCGCGTGCCATCTTGTCGCGCGCTGGCCAGGGTGTGCCACCGACCCTGATCATGGTCACCGCCTACGGGCGCGAGGAGGCCTTGGCCGCCGCCGCGGGGGTTGCCATCCGCGGATTCCTCGCCAAGCCCGTCACCCCGGCCAGCCTGGCCAACAGCATTCTGCAGGCTCTTGGTCGCACGGTGGTTGCCGAGACCGCGCGGTCGGTCCAGCACATGGCCGCGGCGGAGGATCTGGCGCGGCTGCGCGGGGCGCGGGTGCTATTGGTGGAGGACAATGAGATCAACCAGGAGCTGGCCTACGAGCTGCTCAGCAACAATGGTCTCATCGTCACGGTTGCCAACAACGGCGTGGAGGCCTTG
>RZZN01000355.1 GCA_009929855.1 Gammaproteobacteria bacterium | reverse complement strand
CAGGCCGCGCAGCAGGAATTGGCGGAAGCCCTGCACGTGCTTGATGATGCCGAAGACGGTCTCGACCGTGGCCTTGCGCTTGGCATAGCGGGCCTTGCCCTCGCGGGTGCGCAGCCGATGCGCCGTGGCCTCGGCCGGCGTGGGCTGGCCTTGGGGCGCCGGCGGGTCGTCGGCGAGCCGCTCGGCCAAGGGCGGGTTGTGGCCCTGGCGTGCTTCGGGGATGTAGGGATCGATGCCGGCGGCCGCGCAGCGCTCGAGGTTCTCTCGGCTGTGATAACCGGTGTCGGCGAGCAGCGCGTCGACCGCGCCGAGCGCCTCGGGCAGGGCATCGAGGCACGCCAGGGCGGGGCCGATTTCCTGCTTGTCGTTGGTGTGATCGGTGACGTGCTGCGCGACGATCAGGTGCGTCTCGGTATCGACCCCGGCCTGTGCGTTGTAGGCCTGCTCGAAGCCGCCGCCGGCGGTGGGCATGATGCGCGACTCGGCATCGGTGAGGCTGACCTGATCCTTGGCCCGCGGGCCCGGCTCGGGCGGCTCGGGCGGCTTGCCGCCGGGCTTCCGGCCGGTGCGCTCGCGACGCGCTTCGCGCTCGGCGAGCTTGCGTTCGTACTCGGCTTGCTCGGCCGCGAAGCGCGCCTGCGCGCGGGCTTCGATCTCGGCCTTGGCCGCGGCGATGACGGCGAGGCGCTGTTCGCGCCGCTGCAACTCCAGCGGGAGATCCAACGCGGCGGGCAGCGGTGTGTTGTCGGCCTGCTCGGCCAGACGCAGCAGCTCTTCGACCTCGCCCTTGAGCTGTTCCTCCAGGCGCTCGGCGTGCTCGAAGCTCAGCGCCTTGTGCTTGCTCGCGTTGGCTTTGATCTTGGTCCCGTCCAGGCTGACGGTGCCGAGCTTGAGCAGCCCCATCGCCTGCGCGATGAGCAGCACCTCGGTGAACAACCCCGCCAGCTCGTCGAGAAAGCGCTTGCGAAAATCGGCAATGGTGCGGTGGTCGGGATGGGTGTTGGCGCAGATGTAGCGAAACGCGATCGAGTCGTGCGTCGCCTGCGCAAGCTTGCGGCTGGAGAACACGCCGGTGGCATAGCCGTAGAACAACAGCGCCACCAGCATCGCCGGGTGGTAGGGCCGCGAGCCGGTGCCGGCGTAAGCCGCCACCAGCTGGCTCAGATCGAGCCGATCGACGATCTCCACCACGAACCGCGCCA
>RZZN01000354.1 GCA_009929855.1 Gammaproteobacteria bacterium | reverse complement strand
GAGCTATGCTCGATTCTGGTGTATGAGCGGGGACTGATAGAGCTTGAGCAGGCGGCGCACCGTTGCTGACAATGTGGTTGTCGAGACCCAAAGCAGCAACGAGAGAGGTGCGCCATGAGCGACGATACGAGTACGGGGGCCCGCAGTGCAAGAGGGGATCGGGGCGAGATGCTGGCCGAGCTGGGCCTGCCGCTGGAGGAGCTGGTGCGCCGCGGGGCGCGCGACATCCTGCAGCGGGCCATCGAGGCGGAGGTGGAGCAGCTGCTCGAGGAGTTTGCCGGGGTGTCGCTGATGGACGGACGCCGGGCGGTGGTGCGCAACGGTTATCTGCCGGCGCGCGAGATCCTCACCACGGTGGGTCCGGTGGAGGTGCAGGTGCCCAAGGTGCGCGACCGCTCCGGGGCCGGGGTGAAGTTCAACTCCGCGCTGGCCCCGCCGTACGTGCGCCGCAGTGCCCGGGTCGCCGCGGCGCTGCCGTGGCTCTATCTGAAGGGGATCTCCAGCGGCGACCTCGGGGAGGCGTTGGAGGTGCTGGTGGGAGAGGACGCCAAGGGGCTCTCCGCGGCGGCGTTGGGCCGGCTCAAGGCCGCGTGGGCCGAGGAGTACAAGGACTGGACCCAGCGCAGCCTCGAAGGCCGGCAATACGCCTACTGGTGGGTCGACGGCATCTACACGACACTGCGCGAGAGCGACGATCCCAAGCTCTGTCTGCTGGTGATCATCGGGGTGAGACCCGACGGCACCAAGGAGTGGGTCGCCATCGTCGACGGGTTGCGCGAATCCACCGAATCCTGGCTCGACGTGCTGCGCGATCTGAAGGCACGTGGTCTGCAGGCGGGTCCGCGCCTGGCCGTCGGCGACGGGGCGCTGGGGTTTTGGGGTGCGCTCGATCAGGTCTACCCCGAGACCGTGCATCAGCGCTGCTGGTTCCACAAGATGGGCAACGTGCTCAATGCCTTGCCCAAGTCGTTGCAAGGCAAGGCGAAGGCGGATCTGCAGGCGATCTGGATGGCACCGACCCGCAAGCAGGCTACGCAAGCCTTCAAGCGCTTCATCAACCGCTACGGGGCCAAATACCCCAAGGCGACCGAGAAGCTCGAGAAGGACCGCGAGGCCCTGCTCGCCTTCTTCGCCTTCCCGGCCGAGCACTGGGTGCACCTACGCACCACCAACCCGATCGAGTCGACCTTCGCCACCGTGCGCCAT
>RZZN01000353.1 GCA_009929855.1 Gammaproteobacteria bacterium | reverse complement strand
ACAGGCTTTCAAATGCCTTGTCTGGCATTGATAATGCAAAAGGTGCTTTACCTACAACTGAAAATAATAATAAAACACCAAGCGGCAGTTTAGAAAGCATATTTGCTTCTTTTTTAAATTATCCCACTTTGTCTGATATTAGGTTAGGGGAAGATAGGTACGTTGAAAAAGAAGTGTTTGATGAAAGTGCTTATAAATCCCTTGCAGTTGCTGCTGCTAATGCCGCAGGTGAGGTAATGTTCAATGAGAGTGCCTATATAGCTGCTGCTGTAGCTGCTGCTACTGAATTAGGATATATGCAAGAATCAGGCGAACCTTGGACAGCAAGTGCTTTTGTGGAGGCAGTCAAAGAGTTAGACCAGACCTTAGAACAGCATTTTAAATCCGTTGGAGAACCTACCTTGGGTATTGATTGGCGGGATGTAACCTCTCCATGGACTACTTCGGGATTTATGAAGTCGCTTGAAGAAGCGGGCATGACCTTAGAAGAACATTTTAATGCTATGGGGGCTTCCCTTGGAATTGCGCTTGAAGATGTCACAAAAACAGTTAAAGAAAAAATAGAAGGGTCCGGTGGAATAGTATCATCTGAAGCTGAGATTGCAAAAGCATTATCTATTCTGAATCAGTTTAAATCTGCCGATTTTGATATCTTCACAGATTATCAACAGTTTATTGATGCTATAGGAAGTATAGACAGTTCTGTTCTTCTTGACATTTTTGGGGAAAATGCGGAGACAATGATTTCTAATCTGGCACAGGCTTACCGGGATTACCAACAAGCCATAGAAGATGCCGCAAGGGAAGAAGACGCTGCAAGAGATGCCAGAGAAAGGGCAAGAGAAGCTGCGGATGCTGCCGAAAAGAACAGACTGAACCAAATAGCAAATATTCTTACCCGTATTCAAACGGACCTTGATACGCTTGATATGTCAGATTTTGAATTGGCAATCTACAATATTGATGCCCAGACAGAAGATTGGATTGCTTCTCTTGAAGACCTTTCCGCTGCCGAAAATGAATTGGCATTGGTACGTAAATGGCAAGAAGTTCAAATTGAGCAGGCCATAAAAGCAGAAAAGAAACGACTTGAGGACGCTGTAACCTCTGCCAGAAATGAATATATAGGATATCTTAAAAAAGAAATTGAACTTAGAAGAACTGCTTTTGATGAAGCAAGGTCTGCTTTGGAGGAATACATATCAGCGGAAGAAAGA
>RZZN01000352.1 GCA_009929855.1 Gammaproteobacteria bacterium | reverse complement strand
ATGGCCGCCGAGTATGGGTTGCTCAACGAGCATCTTATTGCCTCGATCTATCCGGTCGATCGCAAAGGGATTCCTGTACTCTCCGAGGGCATGGAAGTGCTGCGCGTTCCGATCACCGAGGCGACCATGGAGGTTAGCCTCGCGTGGCAGTCGCCGTTTGAGGCAATGGGTCCGGAGGCCACAAGTCCGACGCTTCTCGCGATGGTGCAATCCGGCATGCTATCCGACCTGGTTGGGGCAATTCCGGGTTTGCCGCCCTGGGCCGACGATCTCATCGGCGATATCGTCTCTCAGGGAATAGGCCGAACCGGCCTAACCAAAATGAACAGCACGCAGGTTTTCACGGGGATGCCGCCGTTGAAAATCAACGCAACATTGTTGTTTCGCGCATGGGGCAACGCCGCGCGCGAAGTGGAAAACCCGTTTGATATTTTGATGGGTTGGGCGCTTCCCCAGTGTTTGCAGAAAGACAGCATCCTGACTGGTCTGCTCCGCGGGGTGAAGCCCTGCGGCGCGGACATCCAAGCCGCTTTCGGCTTGGCGAATCTGTTGCCGTCGCTGACGCCTCAGATGGTCGGAATGGTCTACAAGGGGCGCAGCTATAAGCCGCTTGTCATCGAGTCTGTGGGTTTTCCGATGGACTCGCCGATCACCTCCAAAGGCCGCTATACCGAGCTTTTGGTGCCGATCACGATGGCGACCTGGCAAGCCTACGACCGCGCGGACTGGGAGAGTCTGCGCGGGGATCCTTTTGCGCTTTAGCGCGCCTCGCGCAAAATATGATTCATTTTCCAGACATTCGTGCTCGCGGATTCACGCTCAAACTGCGCGAACTGACGTTTGGGCAGGCCGTGGATATCGCCTCGCGCCCAGCGCACCTGGAGCATGCCAACACCACGGCGTTTCTGCGGTTCGTTTCGGTCGATCCTGCGACCGATCCGGCCCGATGGCGCATCGGCGAGCGCACGCTGGCCGTGGCGCATTACCTCGCGTGCGTGCTCGAGGATCCGGATTTCCCGATCGGGGACGGTCGCTACTCCGATTACCTGGTTCCCGAAGTCGCGCCGGTGCCCGAGTTCGCGGATCTCGGCACGGTGCTCGGAGAGGCGTGGCGATTGCGCCATCTTGATGGGCGGCTGGCCGAAGCTATCGAGCGGCTGGATCTCGACGGGCTTTCGGGGCGCGGCAAATGGCTGACCGGCATGGCGGCTGGACAGCT
>RZZN01000351.1 GCA_009929855.1 Gammaproteobacteria bacterium | reverse complement strand
TGCAAGGGCACCTAATCGTTCAAATTCCTGATGCCCGGTGACGAGCCGGGCGGAGACCGAAATGACCGGATATCTCTCTGACTACTGCAAGATCACGACCGCGCTTGACTATGCTGAGGCTAACACTGATCGCGAAGGCGCGACGCTGGATATGCAGGGCTTTGACGGCGTTCTGATGATCGTCAAGACCGCCGCGATCCATAACTCGGCGACCTACAAGATCAAGGCGCAACAGGGCGCATTGGCAAACGCCACCGATATGGCTGATCTTGAAGGCACGGGCCAAACGATCGCCGGAAGCGCGGATAACGGCGTGTTTTTCATCGACGTGTTCCAGCCCCGCGAGCGCTACGTCCGCCTATTCGTGGACAAGGACACCACGAATAATTGCGCCGAAAGCGCCGTCTATGTGCAGTACAAGGCGCGCTTCGAGCCTGTCACGCAACCCGCTGGCGTGAGCGGAGAGCAGCACTTGTCACCGGCTGAAGGCACCGCCTAATGTCCGCTCGCACTCGCGCGCTTCGTCAGGCTCGGCATTTGCGCTCTCTTGAGGGCGAGGATGTCGTGTTGCCGAGCGGCGCGAGCGCTAAAGGCATCCTGACTCGGCAGGGCGATCCTGCCGAGCCGGATTTTTCGCAAGCCGGTCTGAATACTCAGATCGGTGATATCCCCAATCCTTCGATCTGGCTACTCGATGCAGATGCCGATAGCCTGGTCCTGAATGACGTGCTCACGATCGACTCGACCGAATACCGCGTGACCGCACCTCCGCGCAAAGACGGCGACGGACTGTCGCGCGTCGAACTCGCCGAGGCGGATGCGCTGACTGACGTGGGAGCCCGCTGGCAATGATCGATCCGCGTGCCACCGCAGCCCCGACCGCTTTTTTCGAGGCGATCCTCTCGGCGCTGCGCGCTTATACCTGGCCATCACCGATTGCCGAGATCGGCTTTCGCGAGCCCATGAGCGATGCGCTGGAGCCGCCGATCCCGATCAGGACGCCAGCGCTTCTCCTCACGGCCGATATGATCGCGGGTCTCGAAGACGGAGACCCGACGCTCGATCAAGCGCTCTGTATGCCTGGGCGTGCCGCGCGTGACTTCCAGTGCTCGATTTTTTGCATGCTCTCGACGCAAACGCATCAACTACCGATGCAGTCGATTGAGCTGAGTCAGTCTGTGTTTAGCCTGATCGAGTCGCTCGAAACGCCATCTGCCGCG
>RZZN01000350.1 GCA_009929855.1 Gammaproteobacteria bacterium | reverse complement strand
TGCAAGGGCACCTAATCGTTCAAATTCCTGATGCCCGGTGACGAGCCGGGCGGAGACCGAAATGACCGGATATCTCTCTGACTACTGCAAGATCACGACTGCGCTCGATTACGTCAGCGATACCGCTGATCGTGACGGCGCGACGCTCGACATGCAGGGCTTCGACGGCGTACTGATGATCGTCAAGACCGCCGCGATTCACAACTCGGCGACCTACAAGATCAAGGCGCAACAGGGCAAGCTCGCGAATGCCACCGATATGGCTGACCTTGAAGGCACGCTCCAGACCATCGCCGGAGACGATGACAACGAGATCTACTATATCGACCTATTTCAGCCTCAAGAGCGCTATGTTCGCCTGGTCGTGGATAAGGACACCACGAATGCGTGTGCCGAGTCCGCGGTCTACGTGCAGTACAAAGCGCGCCATGAGCCCGTGACGCAACCCGCTGGCGTGAGCGGCGAGCAGCACCTGGCCCCGGCTGAAGGCACCGCGTAATGTCCGCACGCACTCGCGCGCTTCGCCAAGCTCGGCACCTCCGCTCTCTTGAGGGCGAGGATGTCGTCTTGCCAAGCGGCGCGAGCGCTAAAGGCATCCTGACTCGGCAGGGTGATCCTGCCGAGCCTGATTTTTCGCAAGCCGGGTTGAATACCCAAGTCGGCGATATTGCGAATCCGTCGATCTGGCTACTCGATGCTGACGCTGATAGCCTGGTCCTGAACGACGTGCTCACGATTGACGCGATCGAATACCGCGTGACGGCACCTCCGCGCAAAGACGGCGACGGTCTGTCGCGCGTCGAGTTGGCTGAGGTGGATGCGCTGACTGACGTGGGAGCCCGCTGGCAATGATTGACCCTCGCGCGACAGCTAGCCCGGCGGCCTTTTTCGAGGCGATCCTGTCGGCACTGCGAGCCTATACGTGGCCGTCGCCGATTGCTGAGATCGGATTCCGCGAGCCGATGAGCGATGCGCTAGAGCCACCGATCCCGATCAGGACGCCCGCGCTACTGCTTACGGCCGACATGATCTCCGGGCTAGAGGATGGTGATCCGACGCTCGATCAAGCGCTCTGTATGCCAGGGCGCGCGGCGCGTGATTTCCAATGCTCGATTTTCTGTATGCTCTCGACGCAAACGCATCAACTACCGATGCAGTCGATTGAGCTGAGTCAGTCTGTGTTTAGCCTGATCGAGTCGCTCGAAACGCCATCTGCCGCG
>RZZN01000349.1 GCA_009929855.1 Gammaproteobacteria bacterium | reverse complement strand
ATGTTAATTTAGTTGACAAGGTTTTAGTTTTGACTTACCTTTGTCACTAATTAAAAATATGTTTTACTGACTAATTGGTGGCAAAATTACACTAAATAGTCATACAAACAAATAAAAAGTGTGTTTTTTTAATTTATTAACAAATATTTTACTAATATGAATCATGCAGAAAACCGACCTGAACGACTCAGGGAGTTGATATTCAGGTTAAAAATGAACGCCGCTGAGTTCTCTGATAACATCGGAATACCCAGACCGGAAACCCTTTACAGGGTGTTAAATGGCCATAACAACCTCTCAATCGCCATTACAGACAAAATACACAACACCTATCCAGATGTCAACATACCATGGTTACTCTATGGTACAGGTGATATGTTTCAGTCAAAGGATGACAAAGAGGAAATCATTGATTTAAAACGCAAAAATGAAATTCTAAACGAGATTGTAAAGAGGTATGAAAGAAAAAATCAAGGAGATTCTCCACTACGAGAGGATGACTAAGTCCGATCTGGCAAAACGTATTGGGGTATCAAAAGGGGCTGTTTCACAGTGGACGATAGGAATAACAGAACCTACGCCATCGCATGAGAAACGTATAGCACAAGAGTTTAAATGGCTAAACATCTACTGGCTATGGGGCATGGAAGGGAACATGATTAGAAATACATCGGTAAGTGATTTGAGTAAAAAGGTTGCTGAGCAAAAAAAGATCATCGAACTCTATGACAAACTCTTCAAATTAGATCGCTCCGATTAACAGATTCCCCATGTCAACATATTTCTGTGCTGTGGCCACACTGCTGATGCCACCGTACTTCATCACAGAAAATATTGATCCGGTCTTAATGGCTACATGGGTAAGAAAGGTGTGTCTGCTAATATGAAAGGTAAGTTCAGGCATATCAGGGACAAGGTGTCGCATCCCCAGGATAACCTGTTTGTAGTTAATATCCACAGGGGTGGTTTTGTATTTGCGTAGGAGTTCATCCCCGAAGTCAAACACAAGATCACCCTTTACCATTACACCCCTGCCCTCTACCTTTGTCATCTCATCCATCCTTACATACATAGCCCCGTCAATTTCCACTATCGAGCCATTTAACTTTACGGCATCTGACAACCTCAATCCTGTACAGCATGAGATCAGGAAAATATCTCTTAAGGGTGATTCAGGGAGGTTGTAAATGGCTTCGACTTGTTCTGTGGTCAGAGCGTATTT
>RZZN01000348.1 GCA_009929855.1 Gammaproteobacteria bacterium | reverse complement strand
TACGTCAAGCATGGAACAGTAAACTTCCGATAAGTATTCCGTACGGGATTATTGCACCGACGTATCATATGTTAGACCGAACTACATGGCGTGAGTTTAAATCGGCGGGGTCACCGCTTATCGCTAAAGACAACGATTCGAAGAAAATCATCACACTTAAAAACGGACGTGAAGTGTTTGGGTTCTCGGCTGAAAATTACGATAAGATTCGGAACGTGACGTTGATGGGCTTCTGGGTTGATGAGGCTAGGGAATGTAAAGACTTCGCAGGGCTTTGGGATGTTCTTATGGGGCGGGTGCTATCAACAGGCGGGAAGGGTATTGTTACGTCAAGCCCTAACTCTTACGATGATATGCACAAGATATTCATCGAGGAAAAGAAAAAAGATTACGGGACTATCCGATTCTCGACCTACGCTAACACGTCGATAGATAGTTCGCTTATCGATGATCTTGCCAGTAAGTACGACGAGAAGTTTGCGAAACAAGAATTATACGGCGAACTTGTAGTATTCGAAGGCGCTGTTTATTACACATTTAACCGCCATCAGAACGCTGGCGATTTGGCGTTTAAGCTGGCTAACTATAATCCGAACCAACCGATTTGTTTGTGTTGTGACTTTAACGTGAATCCGCTTGCCTGGGTAGTTGCTCAAATTTCAAGTGTCGGGTCTTTGAAAACTATTAACGTCATCGACGAGATATACCTCAAAAACGCTACGACCCTAGAGGGGTGCAACGAGTTTAAAACTCGATATCCCAATCACAAAGCGGGGATATATCTTTACGGTGACGCAACAGGTAAGCAACGCAGTACGCAATCGAATGTAAGTAACTATCAGATAATCGAAAATGAACTGGGTCGGTACGGTATTAAAAACTTAGTACCCCGCTCAAACCCATCGGAACGCGACCGAGTTAACGCGGTGAATGGAATGATTTGCAACTCGAAAGGATTTAGACGCGTGTATGTGAACCCGAAATGTAAGCACCTGACCCGTGATTTGGAACAGGTGTCGTACAAGGACGGGACGACATCTATCGATAAGACACGCTCTCTTGAATTGACACACATATCCGATGCGTTTGGATATATGGTCGAATCCGAGTTCAGTCTAATCCGCTCCATCACCACGGGACTCCGCATCTGATGCCAAATATAAAAAACCTCGTAGAGAATCCGCATCCTATTTATTCAAAGTACCTTAACTTTTGGAGCTTTA
>RZZN01000347.1 GCA_009929855.1 Gammaproteobacteria bacterium | reverse complement strand
AAATTTAATAGTTTCTTTTTCACCACTACACCATACTTTAGATTCTACTATATTACCATCTTTATTAATGATGTTTATTTTACCTATATCACAAAGCTCTTCAAATGTTTTATTTCCTTGATCTGTTGCTAATTCTTCTGAACCGCTAAAGCAAGGATTTATCCCCCAATCCATAGTATTACTTAAAAATACTCCTGGTTCTCCTGCTTTAGAAAGCTCTGTTCTTTTTAAAACATCTTTAAATACAGTTTCATCTATTTTATGTCTAATAATTACAGCAGAATTATTTGCACGTCCTCTTTGTGGATTTAATTCCCACCAATTACCAGATTTACAAGATAACATTTCATTATCATCTATATTAAATAAAGATATTAAAGCAGCACGTCTAATCCCACCAGCTAATACAGCATCTGCAATATGACATACCATATCATGTACTTCAATAGTAGATAGTTTAGTGTTATTTGCTTTAGCATCTAATATCTTTTTTATATTATGTATGCAGTCCATTAATGGTTGTGGGCCAGGTGCTTTACCTCCTGAAGTTACTAATCTTGTGCCTTTTACTCTAATATCAGAAAAATCAAATACAGGTGTAGAAGAATGAATACCAAAGTAAGATTTAAATAGTATTTTTATTGCATCTGACCAACCTTCAATACTATCACCAACTAAGTATCTTTTATTTCTTTTTGAATTTGGTTTTATAATTTCAGGTAATTTTTCAACATCATGTTTTTGTACACTATATCCAACACCTGAACCACCAAGCAAAAGAAACATTATCTCACTAAATGCAGTATAATGATTAATAGGTAAATAAGAACAATTAAACGTTCTATTTGGTGCTACTTCAACAGGTTTACCAGCAAATTGCATAGACCTCATTGAGGGAAGAACTTTTTTAGAATATACATATTCATAAGCTTGATTTATCTCATTTTCTAAAAAAGGAAACTTCTTAATGTGCATTTGTTTGTTTCTATCTACAAGCTCTTCCCATGTTTCCCTTTTTTTTAATTCAGGTATATACTTTGCATATTTCATGTGTACAATAATATCACTAAGCAATTCTTTATTTTTATCCATATAAATTTAATTTAATTAATAATTTTTTTGTTTTTTCAATTCCATTCATTTTAATATAATCACTAATGTCTTTAGCACCATAATTAAAACTACCAAATCTACCATTAGTTAGAAAAATATAAGGAAGATTATAAAGTT
>RZZN01000346.1 GCA_009929855.1 Gammaproteobacteria bacterium | reverse complement strand
CCGGTCAGGATGCTGACCGTAAAGGCAATGGAGTAGACGAAGCCGTCGATAAAGGAGTGAAAGCCGATGCCGAGCATCGGCACGATCCCGATGACGGAGTCCGTCCCGTCCGGGTCGCGCTCGCAGACGAACGCCGTCAGGAAGCGGTTGAACAGATGTAGCCCAAGAAACCCCACCAGCAGCCAGATCGGCGCCTGCGGGCTCATCGCGAAGGACTCCGGGATGATGTGCAGGAAGGAGGCCGCGATCAGCACCCCCGCCGCGAAGCACATGAAATAGACGGCGTTGCGCTGGCCCCAATCGCTGAACCGGCGAATCGTATAGATACCGAGGGAGGTGACAAGCGCCGCCGTCAGACTGGTCCCCAGCGCCGTCCAGAAGGTGTTCAACATGCATCCTCCACGCGCGGGTCGGATCGCCCCCACTTGTCACATGACATGACGACGCCACCCGGCCCCAGCCATCGAGGACGCGATCCAGTCATCACCCGGCCCCGGCCGCGATCGCCCCCAGTCGATCCAGGATGGACTCGACATTCCAATGGGTCAGATGCGCATCCAAGGCCGCCAGTGTGCTCCAGCCGCTGCCGCCCTTGCCGCAAACCAGAATCCACGTGTGCAGGAGCGGTCGCGCGGGCCGTTCAGCACCCATGACATGCGTCGAAGTCACGTCGAAGACCTCAAGCACCCAAGCAGGGGCGCGATGGCAGTGACAGGTCACTATAGACCGGCGTGTCGGCTTTGCAAAAGGGTCGATGCCCGTCAGACCGCAGCGGTCCGTTCTCGAGTCGGCGCAACCGCTCGACGGGCCAGCGCCAGTCGCGCATGGATGGCCCGGAAAGCGACATCTCAATGCGCGCCCCTCGCCATGGCCGCATCATTGCGGGCGAGCCGAGCGAAATCCATCAGCGGAGACCAGATCATGCCTCAGCAACGGCGACACGACATGGGCGCGGGCGGCACCTGCTTCTGCCCCAAGTGCGACTACCGCAGTCCCCACCAGCGCGGCCTGCCCTGCCAGGACGCGCGTTGCCCCCAGTGTGGGGCCAAGCTGTTGCGCGCGGGCTCCGACCACGACCAGCGCTTGCAGCGGAAGTCTCAGGGCTAGGGCGCGGGATGGAGATCTCTCTCGACTGTTGGCCCTGCTTCCTGCGCCAGGCCCTGAGCGCGGCCCGCCGCGCCGGTGCCCCACCGGCCATGCAGCGGGCGATCCTGGAGGAGACCATGGCCGAGCTG
>RZZN01000128.1 GCA_009929855.1 Gammaproteobacteria bacterium | reverse complement strand
TAATTATATATTTTTTGAGAATTGAGGAACAAGGTGAAACAAGAAAAAACAGCTATTGACCTGAATGGGGTTCAGGTGGTCGGAGGTTCAAATCCTCTCACCCCGACCAATAAAAACAATGGCTTAGGTCAAATTAGACCTAAGCCATTTTTCTTTGAGTCACCATAAAGTCACCAGTCGGATCGATGTTATGTGACGCAGATCACGCTGGCACGGTCACGATTCCGCGCATAGCTCTCTCGCGCTGCCGGCCATGGAAGTGCGAGGCCGGTAGTCCCAGCGAGGTGGAGGCGAGTAGGCAAAGCGCCCCCGACACACCGTAAAGTTATTCGCGCAGAGAATGGCGTAGGCGCATCAAGCCGAAGCCGTTCTCGGAGTGGGACGAAGCCGGGCCTACAGATTGTTACGTCGCGAGGGCGTGGGGACGACTTGGCGTTCCGACACGCCTCCTGAGCGACGGTGACACTCTGGCCTGAGCGCCTGTTCCAGCTGCCAGGGCGATGAAGTTTTGATGCGGCCTCTACTGGGTGATTTTCTGGGGGCGCGACCGACCTGGCTCAGGGCGCGAACGATGCGGCGGCGCTGTGGACAGGGTGTTCGGAGGTGGCCGATCTGCTCGAAGCGTTCAGCGCCGAGGGCGAGGCGCTATTGCGCACCGTCACTGCGTATTTGGCCAAATACGATCCAGTCCCGCCTCATCCGCCGACCGCCGGACACGCAATCTCATTGGACGATTCAAGGCTCAGCGAGTTGAAAGCGGCCCTGATCGCGCGTCAGCTCGCCCTGGGTGGCGACGAACGACAGGATCACCACCAGCGCCGGCGTGGCGCAGGGCGAGGAGACCGCGCCGAAGAGGAGCCCGAGCAGAAAGGCGCCGATCAGTCCGCCTTGCTTAGGGCGGTACTGGGGCGCGACCGGAAAGGGGATGGTGTACAACCCCATCATCTGCCCGCCCATGACCAGCGCCAGCGCACCCACCGCCAAATTCCAGCCGCCGCCGAGCGTCCCGAACAGGGTGCCGAACAGCCCGGCCGCCAGCCCGAGCGCGGTAAAGGTCAGCGACAGCCCGACGACGAAGCTCAGCGAATTCGGCACCCCGCCTGAGTGGACCACCTCATCGTCGATCACCACGCCGGGCGTGGCCATGAGGCGATACGGCATGATGTCCTGGATCTGATCGACCTTCTCCAGTTCGATCTCGACGCTCTGGGCGCGGGTGACCTCTTCGATCAGGTTCAGGGTGGTCTGACAGTTGCGGCAGCCGGCGCCGAGGATCTTGACGTGTTTCATGCGTGTGACTCCGTACGTGTTACAGAACGAAATTGAAGACATAGCCGACCAGCAGAATGCCGGTGGCGACCACAGCGATGAAGGTCGCGATCAGCGGCCATTTGAGCACCTTGCGCAGGATCAGCATCTCGGGGGCCGAGAGCGCCATGACGCTCATCATGAAGGCCAGGGCGTTGCCGACCCCGAGCCGCCGTCCGGCTAGCAGCGCACGGGTGCGCTCCGGGGCGAAGAAGGTCTGGATCACACCCATGAAAAAGACGATGCCGGTCAGCAGGAGCAGCACCTTGGGCGTGTCGTACAGGAAGAAATGCACCGCCTCGCCGAAATGGGTCGCGGGGGTCAGGCCCAGATCGGCGATCTCGGTGAGGTGGGTATAGGTCAGCACCCAGAGCGCGGCGGCGAGGGGCAGGCCGACGAGCCAGGGGGCGAGGCGTTGGGGGGCAGTCGTGACGGTTGGGCTCATCGTGTCTGTCGTATCGGTCCGAATGACACTGAAGACGAGCCAACCCCTAAAAGGATGCATCAGGCTCCGTCGGAGCGAGACGTCGCTCGCTCCAAGCGCGCCGTCAGCGTAGCAGCAGGGTCGGAATCCGTGCCGAGCGCAGCAGATCCGAGGTCTTGCTGCCGAAGAGCAGGGTGCGGAGCGGCGAGTGGCTGTAAGCACCCATGATCAGCAGGTCGATCTCCTGCTCATGCGCCGCGTCGGCGATGACCCGCTCGGCATCACCCGGCGCCAGCGCCGTCGACGCCTCGAAGCCGGCCTTCTCCAGCGTGGTTCTGGCCCAGTCCAGTTGCTTGGCGCCATCCCTGGTCGCCTTGCCCGACATCAGCACATGCACCTGCAATCCCTGGAACAGCGGACTCCTGGCCACCAGCTCGACGCCACGCCGCGCCATGCCGCCGCCGTCGAAGGCGATCAACACCCGGCGCGGTTCCCGGAACTGCTCGGTGACGGCCAGGATGGGTTTCTTGAGCGCGCGCACCACGCGCTCGACATTGCGCCCGAGATCGCGCTGAGTGGTCTCGGCGGATTCACCACGACGTCCGAGCACGAACAGCCGCACGCTGGACTGCTGCCCGACCAGGGTTTCCTCCAGATCGCCGTGACGCTGGCGCACGTCGGGCGCGACCGCGCCGGCGGCGATGGCGCGCTCGCGTAGCCGGTTGAGAAAGATCCGCCCCTGTTCGCGCGCGGCCTTGCTGCGTGCGGCATCCTCCTCGGCCAGCTCGGTCAACAGGGCTTGCTGAGCGTTGAAGCCGATGGCGCCGCTGTGATCCTTGCCGTTACCGATCTCGGGATGACGGTCGAGGATGTGCAGCAACTCCAGCGGCGCCGACAGACGCCGCGCCGCCCAGGTCGCGGCCTCGGTCACGGTCTCGGCGAAGTGCGATCGATCGACGCAGGCCAGGATCTTGTCTTCGTCATGCATGGTTCGGGTTCCTCTCAATGATCCGTCAGGCGTGCGACCGCGTCGGGTTTGTCGTGCACCGCGAACTTGTCGATCAGGGTGGCGCTTGCCTTGTCGAGACCGATGACCTCGACCTCGGTGCCCTCGCGCCTGAACTTGATGACCACCTTGTCGAGCGCACTCACGGCCGTGATGTCCCAGAAATGCGCGCGACTGACGTCGATGCGCACCCGCTCGATGACCTCCTTGAAGTCGAACGCGGCGACGAAGCGATCGGCCGAGGCGAAGAACACCTGCCCCGTGACCAGATAGGCGCGGGTGCGCCCCTGCTCCAGCGTGATCGAGCTGACCGCCAGCACCTGACCGACCTTGTGGGCGAAGAAGAAGCCCGAGAGCAGCACGCCGACGAGCACGCCCTGCGCCAGGTCATGGGTGGCGACGACGACGGCGACGGTGGAGATCATCACCACATTGGCGCCCAGCGGATGCTCGCGTAGATTACGGATCGAGGCCCAGTTGAAGGTGCCGATCGAGACCATGATCATCACCGCCACCAGCGCCGCCATCGGGATCTGCGCCACCCACTCGCCGGCGAAGACCACCATCAGCAGCAGAAAGACACCGGCGGCCAGGGTCGACAGCCGTCCGCGTCCGCCCGATTTCACGTTGATGACCGACTGACCGATCATGGCGCAACCGGCCATGCCGCCGAGAAAGCCGCTGGCGACGTTCGCCACGCCCTGACCGACGCACTCGCGGTTCTTGTTGCTGCTGGAGTCGGTCAGATCGTCGACGATGGTCGCCGTCATCAGGGATTCGAGCAGGCCCACGACCGCCAGTGTCGCCGAGACCGGGAAGATGATCTGGAGCGTTTCGAAGGTGAGCGGGATGTCCGGCAACAGGAACACCGGCAGACTGTCGGGCAGCTCGCCCATGTCGCCGACGGTACGCACGTCCAGTCCCAGATACAGGGTCACGCCGGTCAGCACCAGGATGGTCACGAGCGGCGAGGGGATGAGCTTGGTCAGATAGGGGAACAGATAGATGATCGCCAGCCCGGCGGCCACCAGCGCATAGACCTGTCAGGTCGCGTTCGCCCCGGTCAGCTCCGGCAACTGCGCCATGAAGATCAGGATCGCCAGCGCATTGACGAACCCGGTGACGACCGAGCGCGAGACGAAGCGCATCAGCGCGCCGAGCCTCAGCCAGCCGGCCAGGATCTGGAGCACGCCGGTCAGGACCGTGGCCGCCAGCAGATATTGCAGGCCGTGATCCTTGACCAGCATCACCATCACCAGCGCCATGGCGCCCGTGGCCGCCGAGATCATGCCCGGGCGCCCGCCGACGAAGGCGGTCACGGTGGCGATACAGAAGGAGGCATAGAGGCCGACCTTGGGGTCGACGCCGGCGATGATCGAAAACGCGATCGCCTCGGGGATCAGGGCCAGCGCGACCACCAGGCCGGCGAGCAGATCGTTGCGGACATTGGAGAACCAGTCCTGGCGGATGGAGTTCATGCGGGATGGGTACCTTCGCGGATGGGGCCGAACGGATCGGCGATGGAGTAAAACGCGAAGGCCGGGTGCCTGAACGGCGAGTGGTTCGAGCGGAGAACCGGGCGGGGTCGGGTAACAGCGCAGACATCAGGTGCGCGGCATCGCGTCGATGGTCAGACGGAGCGTTCGGAGAACGCGGGCGAGCCGGAATGTCTACACTGGCGGGTGACTCCTGGGTCAGACGTGTTGAGTGAAAACGCTGGGCAGGGTAGCGAATGATCGCCTTGATAGCAACCGTAATCAGGGCGAACCGATGGATCTACACCATACGCAAGTACGCTGTCCGGTTAGGACTCTGAACCGTTTCAGGTCCTGCCGATGCGGTCGAGTTCAGGCTGGAGCTTGAGCCGGTCGAGCGAGGCGAAGGGCAGGGCGACAAAGACGCGATCAGCGGCTCCTGACGCCGACCGACACCAGGGCCTCCCGCCCGATTCCGGAGGGCGAGTCGGCACCCAGGGCCAGTCGCTCAGAATCCGCTTGGTGTCGTGGCCCATGAGCGGGCAGGCCGATCGAGCAGAGCGTGGCCAATCCAGCCGCGACGGCAGCAGCCAGTAGCGCGGTCTCGTAAGAACCCATCAGACTGTAGACCCAGGCACCGGCCCAGGGTCCAAGGACACCGCCCAAACCCCAGGCCGTGAACAGAACGCCAAAGACCGCTGCCACGCGATCCGCACCGAAATACTCGGCCACAGCGATGGGATAAGCACGCCGGCAATGGGAATGAGGGCTTCGGCGCGCAAGTACAGCGGGATGCCGATCACGGCCGCCACAGGCACCGACCAGGGGCTTTGCGCCCCGGCGTACTGCTCCAGCAGACCGGACGGCACGAAGCCATAGATCAAACTGCCGATGGCCACGCCGAGGATGAGGTAGGGCAACACGCGCCGGAAATCCGCCCAGGTCTCCTGTCGGATGCCGCGCAGATCGGGTTTGCCCCGTGCGCGGCCATCACAGCCCGTCACGGCAGCCTCTTGCGTGGTGAGTTCAAGGGTGCAGGCTTGCGAACCTGAGGTCTCCGAGACACCGCCGCAGGAGGGCGGTGCGACGACGACGCCACCCGCTGTTCCAGCGCAGCATTCCCCGCCCACCGTCGTCGTTTCAGGGCGGATCTCGCGGCGGAAACCAAGGCGCTGCAGGAGCCATCCGGCGACCAGGGAGAACAGCAGCGCGGCCATGAAGATGAAGCGGCGGCCACGCTCGCCGAACTCGGCAATCGTCACCGTCTGGCCGTGTTCCGGTATCTGGTCAAGGCCGGGCCGGGCGGAGCCAGTGTCGGCGAGATCCAGCAGGCGCTCGGGATTCCGCTATCGACCTTGTCGCACCATCTCTCGCGGATGGCACACGTCGGCCTGATCGATCAGACCCGGCACGGCAGGGCGATCCTGTGCATACCGAACTACGCGCATCTGGCCGGGCTGTTGGCGTTCCTCCAGCAAGAGTGCTGTGTGGGTCATGGAGATATGACGGCATCGCCGGCTCTACCGGTTGAATGCGGCGGAGACTGAGATGTCTTGCGCCCCGACGCCCTTCAGGCGGTCGACCAGCCCGAGCAAGCCGCCTTGCAGGTATTTGGCGTTGAAGCCCTGAGCAACGAGGTAGCAGCGTGCCATATTGGAGCGATCGGTGAGCGGGCAGGCGACAACGAGCAGCTTGTCCTTGGGCAGTTCGTCAAGGCGCGCCGGCAGTTCGTTGGCCGGGATATGCAGGCCGAAATTGAGCTGCCAGACGGCGGTTTCCTTCGGCACACGGATGTCGAGCAACTCGGCCTCGCCCTCGTTGAAGGAGTTCATGGATGAACGACGCCCCCCCAGCCCGGATGCGTCGCTTGCGGAGCAGAGGGCGCGAGGGCTTTTCTCCCAGCGTCCGCCCCGTCCATC
>RZZN01000345.1 GCA_009929855.1 Gammaproteobacteria bacterium | reverse complement strand
AACGTTAAGCTAAGCGGCCCCTGGCAGGGCCAAAAAAAGCGGCTCCGACCTTTTGGAAGCCGCTCCGGGGTGAATGGGGTCCGCTTGAGCGCCTTGTTGAACCGTGCTCCGGGCCTTGGAGCACAGATGATTCCTTAGATAGGAAATTTGACCGCGAACGCTGACCCGATGGAACAGGGCACGCCCACACGTGGGGCACTGGCGTGTTGGCGGCTCAGCGGGAATCGGTACTTCCTCGACCACGCCGAGGTGGTCCCTGACCTGTTGGCGCTTGTCGGTGGCGCTGGCGGTGTAGAGCCCATAGTAGCGGACGCTGTGTTGACCCTTGACCGGCACATGCCAGAGCACGCGGTCGATGAACTGTGCTTGGGATAAGTCCATGGTCTTCTCACGCCGATCGTGATGATCGCGGTAGCGAAAGGTGACGCGCTCCGGCGTGACCGAGACGATCCGATGATCCTTGATGGGGCCACCACGCAGATAGCGCGATAAGTAGTTGGCGACCCCTTGACCATGACGATAGGCGCCCTGAATGCGGACATTCCAGTTCTTGCGCGCGATCGTTCGGAGCACCTGTATCCAGCGTTCCGGTGTCCAGTCCGGAGGCAGCGCGAGTTCACCCGCCGTGTAGGCGTCATTGAGCCAGTTGAGCCACTTGCCGCGAAATTTGGCCTTGATCACCCCGACCGGGAGTAGAAAGTCGTGCTTGACCGGTTGCCAGTGCGCGCCGTTCAGACCGCCTCCCGTGACCAGCACATGCACATGCGGATGTTCGCTCAACGTGCGTCCCCAGGTGTGCAATGCACTGAGCAGACCCACCTCGGCACCCAGGTATTTTTCATCGGCCAGCAGCTGTTTCAATGTTTCAGCGGACGCTTTGAAGAGATGATCGCTGCACCATTCGCGGTTGTATTGCCACAGCGCATTGAGTTCATGGGGCAGAGTGAAGATCACATGAAAATGATCGCAGGGGAGTAGACGCGCTTGGGTCCGCTCCAACCAAGCATGGGTCATGGCGCCATGACAACGCGGACAACTGCGGTGACGACAGGAGTGATTCTGCTGCTCGGTGTGGCCATCATTCAAGCAGATCCATTCTTCATAGCCGAGCGCTTCAGATTGGCACAACATGATCGCTTGCGCGGCGCGAGATTGATCCGCACTCACGCCATGCTGTTCTTGATAGGATCCGAATCCCTCTCTGAAGATGCTTTGCAAGGTCGCCTCCATGTGATTCACCCCC
>RZZN01000127.1 GCA_009929855.1 Gammaproteobacteria bacterium | reverse complement strand
CAGGGTGTTGCGATGGACCCCGGCCAACTCGGCCAGATCCTGCTGTTGCAGGCCGAGAATGTGCGCGACGCCCGAGGCTGAGAATCGCGACGTACCCGGCTCCCGCGTCGATTCAAGCACGTCGGCGAAGAGGGCGACCATGGCGTTTCTCCTGAGTGCGCCTATTAGAGATGCACATCTTACGCACAGTATAGGCATCGCTCAAGCCCAGTCAGCGACGCCTGGCCGTTTGAACCTCCAGAACCGGCCGACATCGACCGAACCCGCTTCAACTGGATCTGATCTGAAGTCGCCGGACTCCCGCCAAGCACGTCGGGAACGACGGCCCGCTCCAGTCGAGACTGAAACGGGCCGTCCTCGGTGTAGACCGCTCAGGCGGCCTGTGAGCGTCCCCGCGCGGCCAACCAGACATCGGCCCAGTCCACGCCGGTACATGCATCCGGAATCGGGCCGGGCGGCAGACGCACCTCGGCGTCGATCCCGCGCGCTTGCAGCCGGACCTGCAGTCGCCCGGCAGCGCGTTGTCCAGCCTCATGGCGATCCCGGTCGGCCCAGATCGTGACCTGGGTGAGGCCGGATGGCGGGACGAAGCGTTCCAGAAGCGTCGCGTTGAGCGCCGCCCATACCGGTTGTCCGCTCAGGTGATGGGCTGCCAGCGCGGTTTCCACGCCTTCGGCCACACCGAGCGTGGTGGTGGCCGCATACAGCCGAATGGCCGCACCGGCCAGAGGCGCCACGGGCGGCAGCAGCTTGCGCGGACTGGCCACAGGGGCCTTGCCCCGCCCATCGGCGGCCAGATAGGTGCGGTGCAGCGTCAGACGCTGACCGTCCGCGCCCTGCACCACGCTCAGCAGCGCTGGGAACGCTCCCCGGTCGTCACCGGCCTCGAAATACGCGAGCTGCGGATGCAGACGCAGGACGTCCGGATCGGTGTCTTCCAGCGTCAGCCCGCGCGCGGCCAGATAATGCCACAGCGGCCAGGCCGGCGCGGCGTTGACCGGGCAGGCGGCCTGCCAGAGACGCTCGATCCGGCGTCGGGCCTGAGCCGATGTGCGGTCAGTAGCGTGACCAGACGGTATGGAACCCCGCTCAGGCGGATACCGTCCGGCGACCGCCTCCAGTCCCAACACTGCACTGACGGCGGCCAGCGCCTGCGGAAAGCGCCAGTCATGCAGCCACATCAGCAACGCAAAGCCGTCGGGAAAGGCCCCACAGGTATTGCAGATGCCGCCCCCGGTGTCGGCCACATCACGAAACAGCCGAAAGCCGTCCCGTCCGCCGTGGCGCGGACAGGGCCCATGCCGTCCGGCGCGGGCCAGAGCCGGTTCCAGGGCGGGGGCCAGGGCGGCCAGCACCGCCGGCCAGCGTCCCCGCACCCGGGGACGAATCTCGGTGATCTCCAAACGCATATGAACCTCCGGCCTGTGTCAGGTGTGATGGCCCGCCACCGCGCCATCCCGTATCAGGGCCGCGGGCGCGATGGGGAGCCGGGATGCGGCCCCGGATGACGGGGCCGGTGGTGAGGACGGCGCGCGCCGTCAGTCAGAGCAGGCCGCGTTCGGCCAGCGAGAGACAGGTGTCACCGACGATCAGGTGATCGAGCAGCCGGATGTCGACCAGGGCCAGGGCCTCGCGCAGACGCCGGGTCATGCGCAGATCGTCCGCGCTCGGTTCACTGACGCCGGACGGATGATTGTGGAAGGCCAGAGCGGCGGCGCCATTGCAGCGCAGCCCGGCCTTGACCACCTCGCGCGGATAGACCGAGGCGCCATCGATGGTGCCGCGAAACAGCTCCTCGATGGCCACCACCCGGTGGCGGTTGTCGAGCCAGAGTATCCCGAACACTTCGTATTCGAGCTGACCCAGACGCAGTTGCAGGTAGTGGCGTGCCGCGTCGGGCGAGGTCAGCGCCGGTTCGTCGGCGGTGCGCAGGCGTTCGGCCAGAATGGCCAGCGCCTGGGCGATGATGGCGTCCTCCTCGGCACGCTGCGGATCATCGGCCTGTGGGTCGGGCGTATCAGTGCAAACGGGAACGGTGGTGGTGTGCATGGTCGTCTCCAGAGGCCAGGCACGCCGCCCCCGTGGGGGCCGAACGCCCCGGCGGGTCGGTGGTGAAATCAGCCGCGCAAGGTCGGCGGCTGGGGATGACCGGCTGGGCCGGTGGATGGTGCGCGGGGTGGTCATCGCCCCCGCCGGCGCTGGTCGGCGCGTCCCGCTCGGGACAGCACCGGACACCTCTCCGACCGCCACTCCGAATCCGGGATGGCGGCGGGACAGGCGCCGGGACCACGGGCCCCGGCCGTCGTTATGGTGGATGGTGGTGGTGGCGCCCGACGACCGCACGCGAGGGGCGCACGGTCGTCGGGACAGACTCAGCCGCTGATCAGCAGCCGTTCGGCCACGCCAAACAGGGCCTGTTGCAGATCCCCCGCGTCCTGGATGCGGAGACTGACCGGAAACAGCCAGGAGACATCGTAGGCAATGCCGACCCCAATCGTTTCCAGACCTTGATCCCGGCACAGCGCCAGGATCTCGTGGGCGGCGGCCCGATCGTTGGGATCGCCATCGGTCATCGCCAGAATCAGGCGTCGGGGTTCAGGCCGCAGCGACAGATCCGCCGCCGCGTACCACAGCGCCTGAGCCAGCGGGGTGCCGCCACGCGGCCCCTGATCGAAGGCATCGGCCCGCCGGCGCACCGACTGTCCGTGCCGGATCAGCCGGCTCACCCGCGTGTCCTCGCCCTGCTCACCGGGAAAGGCCGTGACCGCCACCGAGACGCCGGCAATCGGCTCCAGGGCCAGTGCCACGGCCAGGGCCGCCTCCAGCGCGACCTGAAACGACGGGCGCCCCGCCTCAGTGCGCCTGTTCATCGATCCGGACAGATCGACCAGCAGATGCAGCGCCGTGTTGGGCGCCGGACGGCGGTGTGGACGCGCAAACAGCCGCGTCTCCCCCAGCCCGACCCGATGCAGCCGCCGTGACAGCAGGGTTCGGCCCTGCCAGGTAGCCCCCGGCCGGTCCATCCGGCTGGCCTGCACCAGTCCCTGGAGCCGGGTCGCCAGCGCCCGCGAGGTCGCCGCGACCCGTTGGCACGCGAGGTGGTTGAGATGTGGATCACTGAAGGCCTCCTCGCCCACCGGCAGCCGCAGGGTCTCAGGGTCATCGGCTCCCGCCGCCTCGGCCAGGGCCTGACGGGCCTGCGCAAACAGATCGCCCGTCAGATCGCCCTCACCGGCCGCCAGCGCCTGCCGGAGTGCCCCGTTCGGTGTTTCGGACGGGTCCGGGACGCTGGCTGAACCGGCGACCGGGGTTGGCGCTTCGGGTGTCGCACTGACCTCAGGTTCCGGGTTCGGGACGTTGGACTCGGGTCCATCGGTCCCCGCGGCCTGTGGCTCGGCATCCGGATCGGCGTCGCCGCCGCAGTCCGGCACCTGTGCCCCGCCCGTCTCGTCCGTGGTCGCCGGCCTCGGCGCCTGACCGCCCTCCTCCACCTCCGCCGTTTGGCTGGAGGCTGTCGGCGGGGGGGCGTCATCGGCCCCGGCACCGTCCCGGGGCGAACCGTCCGCATCCGGGGTCTCGGCACTGGCCGCCCCGTTTGCTTCGGCCTCACCCTCGGCGCCACGTTCAGAGGCCGGAGGCGGCGTGGTATCAGGCGACGTGGCCTCGGCTTGCAGCCACTGCTCCAGGCGTTCGGCCAGCGCCGCCGCCTCGGCGGTCGAACCCAGTCGACGCACCTCGGTGAGCAGTCCCCAGAGCCGATGCACCAGGGAGGCGGAGAAGGTCTGACGCAAGACCTGTTCGGCCTCGTGTGCGGCGGCGGCCAGGGCCGTTTGTCCCAGCACCTGATGGCGCAGCCGCAGCAGCAGCGTGGCCGTCAGGATTCGGGCCGGATGGTCCTCCGTGGCCGGCGGCTGGAGCTGGCCGGTGGCCTGCATCCAGTCGATCACCCGGGCCAGCGTGGTCTCGGTTCCGGGATAGTCCTGGCGGATGGCCCGTTCGATGCGGATGTCCTCCAGAATGTTGAGCAGCGTGCGCCGCAGCGGCGACTGGGCCTGGACGGCCTCGAAGATGGCCATGTCGGTATGACGCACATGACTGGCTTCATGCGCGAGCAGACCCCAGGCCACCGGACGCAGCTCCGAGGCCGCCGGCAGATCGGGCAGCCAGATGGTGTGACCGTCGGTGGCCGCCTGGGCGCCGCCGACCTGAACCTGCACGCCGAAGCGGCGGCCCAGAGCGGTGGCGACGATCGGCATGGCGTGTTTGAGGGTTTGGGTGTACATGATCGAACTCCAGATGCATGGGCACACCCGCCCCAGCGGGGCGAAGCGTGCCCCGGTGGGGAATGGCCGGTCCGCAGACCGACCGGTGGATGTAGCCCCAACGGGGGCTGGCTGTGATCAGAAGAAGCTATCCTCGACGAACACCTCCAGGTCCGTGGACGGCTCCAGCGTCGGCGGGAGTGCCGGCCGGTCGAAGGCCGACAGCGGCTCGGGGAAAACAGGCCGCGTCACCGGTGCCGGCACGGCGGCCGCCACGTCATCCGGCGACGGGTCGGTTGAACGCTCCACGTCCGGCTCGAAAGCGGCCTCCAGCGCGTCGAGCGCCTCGGTCGCCTCCGCGTCCTCCGGCGGCTCCGCCGCCGTGCCGGCCAGCAGTCCCGCGCCATGGCGGGCCAGCCGGGCCTCATCGCGCAACAGCAGCCACAGCCCGAAGCCCTCGCGGAACAACTCTCCGCTGACCGGCCCCGAGCGCGGTGCCCGCTGCAGGAACCCCTCCAGGGGTTCGAGCACCGGCGGGATGCGCGGATCGACGAACGACAGCACCGCCAGCTTGTCGCGCACGCGGCGGAAGGTGCCGAGCGCGCGCTGGCTCAACTGCGTCTGTCCGATCAGGCTCTTTTCCAGATCGCGGGCAATCTGCGTAACCTCATGGAAGATGGTCCCGCCCAGCTCGGCGGCATCCTCGGCCAGGGTGCCGGGATGGGCCTCAGCCGGGCGAATCACCAGCGGGCGATAGCGGAAAGCAAACCGGGTGGCCACGCGGCCGGCTGGTTCCACCGCCTCGCGCAGTTGCCGCTCCCACTGGGGATGACGGGTGATCCAGTCGGCGATCTCGGCGTCATACCCGGCGAGAAAGGCGTCGACCTCGTGCTCGAAGCGGGTCTTGAGCCCTTCGAGTTCGGCACTGAGTCCGGCGACCTGGTCATTGGGCACCAGAAAGCCGCCGAGAAACCGTGTGCCGACCTTGAGACAGGCCCGCTCGGCCTGCCCCTTGAGGGTGTGGAAGATGCGCAGCGCCTCGGGATTGCAGATGCGCTTGGATCCCCAGTGGATCAGATCCGCCGTGGGCCTGTCGGCCGCCGCCAGCCCCAGATCCTCGGGGCGCAGCGTCTTGCGCCCGCCCCAGATCGGGATCGACAGCGAGATCAGGGTCATGGCTTCGGTCAGTGTGATGATGGGTGTGGTGGTGCTCATGGGCGTGTCTCCGGGCCACGGACACGCCGGCGCCGCCCCGTGGGGACGACGCCGGATGCCTGGCGGCCGCTGGTGGTGGATGGACGGTGGTACGGTCAGAACCAGTCGTCGGCGATGACGCTGTCGATCCGGGACAGATCGATGGCCGGGCGCGCGGCGATGGGTGGTGTCACCGGCGCGGTGGCCGGGGATGGCGGGGCGGGGTTTGGCCACACCCCCCGCGGGTCGAGCAACAGCCCCTGGTGATCGAGCCGGTGTTGCCCGACCCAGCGATAGCCCTTGCGTTGCTTCCCATGCACGGCGCGCTTCAAACGGTCGGCGGCCTCGGCGGGATAGGTCTTGTGCTGAAGCAGCCGTCCGGCCGGTCCCCAACGCACCGTCAGGGTGCCTTCGGGATCGCGCCGCCAGGCCCAGTCCTTGGCCCGGCCGTTACCGTGGTAGAAACGGTAGAGCTGAAACGGCGGGTTCATGCCGCCGAACTCCCGGTCCACAGATCCCCCATCACATCGGCGGCCACCCGATGGATGGCCTCGCGCTGATCGGGATCGGCCCGCGCGGTGAGGGCCTGCTCCAGGGCAAAGCGGATCGGTTGCGGGGCACCGCGAAAGGTCAGCGCCAACCGCGCCCAGCGCACCAGGGTGCGGGTGGAGAGCGTGATGGTGAGTTG
>RZZN01000344.1 GCA_009929855.1 Gammaproteobacteria bacterium | reverse complement strand
GACTGCTCTGTCATCAGCGGTGATGCCGGCGCGGGAAAGACCAGTCTGCTGTTGCACCTGATGAAGCTCGGCTGGGATTATCTCGCCGACGATCTCTTCATCTTGCTCGGTGGTCGGGCCTATCAGTTTCGTCGATATATCGCCTTCAATCTCCATCATCTGAACCGTGATCCGATGCTCTTTCCGCGGCAGATCCGCAACCGCTATCGCTGGCACGGTGCCAAGCTCAGAGAGGCGATTCGCTCAGTCGCGTTGCGTCAACTGCCATACCGGATCGCGTCGAGCGAACGGCTCAAGCGCATCCTCGACCCCTATCTCCGTGCCGACCCCACTGAGATCGCACCCGAGCGGGCCATCATTCAGTCAGCCGAGCCGAGACAATGGGCCCTGGTCCTACCAGGCGAGGCGACTGGGATGCTGTCGATCGAGCGATCGGATTTTCTCCGCCGCATGGCATCCGTCCATATCCTGAACTATCCAACCTTTGAGACGATACGGCACCGTTTGAGCATTCTCGGTCGGCCACTGCCAGGAGACTGGTACGAGCTACTGGATCGCAACATCATGGCCCCCACCGCCGTTGTGAGTCTGTCTCGAACCGCGTCATCCGGTGACTGGATCAAGGATTTTCTACACAGTCTTGACCAGCAGAGATCGCCCTGACCACCAGTCGAGTCGACGTGATGCCTGAAGAGGGCGACCCCGCCATCCGTCTCTGCATCAGGATCGCTTCATCAAGCGGCCGATCAGCTTCGTCATGCGACGGACCAGTGCCATCGGGAGAACACCCAGACGCACCGCCACCATGGCCGTCGCGATCAGATAGAGGAGTAGCCCAGTGGCTTGAATCGAGAGATCCAGCCAGGGATTGCCGGTCGGCTGCAGACGGCCCAACTGCCACAATAGCGTGAATGAGATCAATGGCAGTAGGACCATGAGCAGGCCATGAAAGGCGAGATGCTTCGGCAGCGCATGGATGCGGATGAGGACCATGGCGAGGGTTCCTGTCAGCACCACCAGATAGGCGATGCCGGTACTGAGCGAGACCAGCTCGATGCCGCCCCCGCGCGACAGCCACCACCAACTCAAACCGACATGCAAGGCCAAGGCAGGCACCAGGATCCCGAGCGCCGAAACCTGCCAGGCATTTGCGATCAAGACACCCCTCAGCGGATAGGAGACCGCCAGGAACCAACTCGCCAGGCACAAGAGTTGGGCCGCCAGGATGCCTGGGCTGTAGTGTGG
>RZZN01000343.1 GCA_009929855.1 Gammaproteobacteria bacterium | reverse complement strand
ATTGTACCTTCAGGATCTTCTACCTTATTAAGATAATCTTTAAGTTCTTTTACGTTCATAATTTCTTATTTTTAAATTATGCTGCAAAGATACACTAAAAATCCCTACATATAACATAGTACTATGTTATTTATGATTTTTTAACTATTTGGGGAGTAGATATAACTATGGGTTCTTAATATTACATTAATTTGTGTTAAATTATATTATATTAAGCTAGTATGCACTATTTAGCATTAACAATCATTTGATTAAGTTTGGAAAAACAAAAATGACTAAAATAGTTTTTGCAAAGTTAATCATTTTTTATTAAATAATTTCAAAGTAATTGGGTGCTATTATTAATATAGACTAACTTATTTTTTAGTTGTTTTTAGGTGTAATCATACCTTTAAAATATAGTATTTAGTGTTATATCTAATGGGGTATGAATATACTTGATTATGTGTAAGTTATACCTGATGGGGTGTAAATTCCATATTGAAATATTAAACATTATGTTTTTCAATGTAATTAATTGCTTTTTGTAAGATTTCTACATTTTCTTTAAAAAATCCTAATCCTGTGTTACAATTACTACAAAGCAATTCTCTAACTTTATTTGTGGTATGATTATGATCAACTGAAAAGTCTCTGTTACTTTTTTCTTTATACTCTTTTAAAGAAATTCCACAAATACCACATTTCCTGTTTTGATCTTCTAACATTTTATTAAAAGTTTCTATAGAAATCCCATACTTTTGAATACCTTTTCTTTTACTTCTTGTTTTTTCTGTACCATCCGCATTTCTTTTTTCTTGTCTTTTTTTGTTATTACATTTTTTACAATAACTGCTTCTATATGGAAAAGTAGTAATAGCAAATCTATCTATCGGTAGCTCTTCTTTGCAAATTAAACATACTTTTGTGGTGTTATACTTTCTTTTTAATGTTAAAGGTACATACCCATAAGTACATTCTTTACATACAGGATTCCTATACCCTCTATCCTTATAACATTTTTTAGAAGCTATTCTAAAATGATCCTCTGGTAAAGTTCTTTTACACTTTTTACATTCTAACATAAAGTATTATTTTTAAATTTAATATTATTATAACGCATGTATTCAAAATTTAGTATCAAAAATTTTATTTTTTTTAAAAAAAAATTCTAAGTGTCTGATTATAAGCGGATACCACATCCACAACCACACCCCCACTAAGCATTGGCGGTGCTATTACCGTCAACTAAAACTTAACGTTATGG
>RZZN01000342.1 GCA_009929855.1 Gammaproteobacteria bacterium | reverse complement strand
ACGATCGAGGCGTTCCCCGCGCTCGCGGGGATGAACCGAGACTCATCCTCTTCGCCGCAGCTGTTATATCGCGTTCCCCGCGCTCGCGGGGATGAACCGCCCTTGGGGATGCTCTGCCGATCCAAACGACGGCGTTCCCCGCGCTCGCGGGGATGAACCGTCGACCCGACAGAATAGGATTGCTCAGGCGCCGCGTTCCCCGCGCTCGCGGGGATGAACCGTCTTCATTACAGAGCTTCGGCTCTTTCCTGGAGCGTTCCCCGCGCTCGCGGGGATGAACCGATGACGCGCCTGCTCCCTGATCGATGTTCCAGCGCGTTCCCCGCGCTCGCGGGGATGAACCGAAACGGCGGGATTCCTCACCGTCCTGAATGAGGCGTTCCCCGCGCTCGCGGGGATGAACCGATCGATCCGCACATCAAATATGGCCCCGGTCAGCGTTCCCCGCGCTCGCGGGGATGAACCGGCCCCGCATGGCTCGGGCAAGACGCAAGCGATGCGTTCCCCGCGCTCGCGGGGATGAACCGCGTTCAGAGCGTCGGGGATGTGACGCTCGCGAGCGTTCCCCGCGCTCGCGGGGATGAACCGCTCCATATCTGGTCCAGGTGTCCCCGGTTCAGGCGTTCCCCGCGCTCGCGGGGATGAACCGTCGCCAAGGCTACCGATCTGATAGCGATTGTGGCGTTCCCCGCGCTCGCGGGGATGAACCGCCGACCGTGCTGAGCATCGAGGCGGGTATTCTGCGTTCCCCGCGCTCGCGGGGATGAACCGACTACCGCATCGTCGCCGACGCCCCGGGCGCCGCGTTCCCCGCGCTCGCGGGGATGAACCGACTTCGCGTCCAGCTAGCCAAACAGATGAATCGCGCTCCCCGCGCTCGCGGGGATGAACCGGAGATGAGAGCGAGCGCGAGATAAGAACCGAGGCGTTCCCCGCGCTCGCGGGGATGAACCGATGCGCTGACCGCCCTGGCGTCGCGTCCAGGTGCGTTCCCCGCTGTCAATGGCCACCAGAACTGATCCACTTTCGGCCACGAAAATTGACCCATCCGGAGATCCGGATCAGCGTCAGTTTCCGATTTTCTGCTTCAGTCGACAAATCGTTCACATAAAATCTTTATCACTAAAAAGCCATGTGGTACCGCGTGCCGACATGGTCCAGGATCTCGCCCACGTCATGCTCCAGCGTCGGGGCGTCGCGGTGCTTGGCAGGCATCCAGGAATGCTTGACCAGATGCCAGAGCGTCTCGAT
>RZZN01000341.1 GCA_009929855.1 Gammaproteobacteria bacterium | reverse complement strand
GTCGGTTAAAAACCAAATAATAAGGCATTTTGAGAAGATTGCCTTTGCCACGTGGATTATTTGGTTCCACGAACGCAACGGCAAGGTAATCTTCCCAGAGTGTCTTTTTAATATGTTAAAAATAATAAATAACAATAAAAATATGGCAAAACTAATAGTAAATAATCGCTACGGGATAGCTCCAAATGACATTTTAAGCAATAAAAACATTACATTGAAGGCAAAGGGATTATTCACATATATTCAATCAAAGCCAGATAATTGGGAATTTTCGATAAAAAGGATGATGACACAAAATAAAGATGGTGAGAAATCTGTACGTTCAGCTATAAAAGAATTAGAAGATTTTGGCTTATTAAAAAGAAAACCAAGAAGAAAAGAAAATGGAGATTGGAATGGATATGAATACACACTATATGCCGAAACGGCGTCTGCCGAAAAAGCAGTGACGCCAAACGCAGTGACGCCAAACGGCTATACCCTTAGTAAGAAAGAAATCAGTAAAAAAGAACTAAGTAAAAAAGAAATTAATACTTGCGAAAATGAATTTTCGCCAAAAATTGCAGAAATCATTGAAAAGTTTAGAAAAATCTCTCCAGCTCTCAGTTATGGAAATAAAACACAAAGAAATGCTTGCGAGGAAATGCTCAAGAGATACGGAGACAATGCTCTTTTGATGGCAGATAGAGTTATAATGGTTCAGGGAGAGCCTTATGCACCGAGAGCAACGACACCCCACGCTATGTGGATGAAGATTGGAGATTTTGCAGTATATTTTAATCAAGAAAAAACAAATAAAATTGTAGAAATATGAAAAATTATTATAAAATAACTTTTAATGTTCCAGGAGATTTTCCAACAGAAGTAAGTGTAACTGAAGAACAAATGGGAAATTTTTATAAAGCAGTTCTACAAAAAACAAAGATAGTAAAGATTGGGAACTCATTTTTTAATACAGCATACTTCGTTAAGGCAGTTCCAGATACTGAAAAAATAATACAAAGCAATGCACCAAAATTAAATGAGCCAGAAATGTCAGAGGAACAAATAAAAAAGAATAAGCAACGACTTGCAGAAATGAGAAAAAAATATTTTGGAAAATAATATGAAACTTATTCTCCCCCTCCATGTCTACCTCCCAAGAAAAACAAAGGCAGATAAAAAGTTTATCCTCAATCTCAACAATTACAGGAATACTCACCAGTTTATACTCAATCAGGCAAAAGTATTGTACAAAGACCAAGTAGGCATAGCC
>RZZN01000340.1 GCA_009929855.1 Gammaproteobacteria bacterium | reverse complement strand
GCCCACTCGGATCCGCTTGTCTCGGAGAGTTCTGCCGCCGGCATATCTCCCAGATTCGGCGGAATCGCGGCCTTTTGGGTCGGTGAAGGCGTCTTGGTCGTCGCGGTGGTGCTGCCGCGCGGGCCGGACTCATACATGCGCTTCGCCTCATCCAAGTACCAACGATTCGGCTTGCCTGCATGTTTCGGGTCGCTTCTCAGGTCGATAATCAGCGCATCGACCGATACGAATGCCGACCGGTTCTCTTTAATGTAGGGGTTTTCATCCAGGAATCGCTGGACTTCCCATTGCCACCGTTGCGCCTGGACCTGCTGGGCCTGCTCGGCGGCGAGAGACGCCTTCAGGTTCGACTCGCGCAACGCCAGGATCTCGGAATCGACTGCGTCGCGCTGATCCTCGTATTGATCAAGGTCCAGGTCGCCGTCCTGGTACTGCGAGCGTAGGTTCTTCTTGCGTTCAGCCAGTTCAGCCAGCTTCGCGTCATAGCCCTCGACCGGCTGGGCTTGATAGACCGGGATAAACGGCTCTTGCTGCTGCTGCGGCGCCGGAGGCTCCTCGACGGGCGCGGGCGCGGCTTGTTGCTCTTCGCCGCCGCCCTCGTCGTCCGCGTCGTCTTCCTCTTCCGGCACATTCTCGATGGCCTCGTCGTCCTCGCCTTCCAGCGCCAGGCGCTCGTCGTCGCTCAAGCCTTTCAGTTCGTCTGGTGTCACACTCATGCGTCATCACCTGGTTGTGTAGTGCCCGGCATCATCGGGATGCCCGGCTGTTGGGTTTGTTGCTGCATCGCTTGCAGCTCGGCCAGTTGTTGCATTTGTTGCGCCTGTTGCGCCTGGGACATCTGCTGCATCGCCTGCTCGGCGGACATCTGCTCTTGCTGTTGGCCGACGTCGGCACTCGGGGTGCGGTCGACGTACCCGGCACCGCGAAGAAGGTCGTCCGCCACCGGACCAAGGCCCGGCACCATCGCCACTTGTTGCGCCGATTGCAGTGCGCTGAGCATCGCTTCGAGTCGCTTGTCCACGGCTTCGGCAGTGAGCTTTTCGCTCTTGGCCTCGATCTCGGCCAACTCGGCTTTGACGCGCGCGATCATTAGTTCCTTCTGCATCCGCTCCTCTTGTGCCTGAGCCTGCATCTGCTGGATCTCTTCCGGAGTCGGCTCCTTCTCGGGATCCCGCATCCCGTTGAGTTGCCGGATTCGGGAGACCAGTTCGTCCTTGTTCGGCACATCGGCCATCTCGACCACGAGGTCCAGTAGC
>RZZN01000053.1 GCA_009929855.1 Gammaproteobacteria bacterium | reverse complement strand
GCTGCTTGGCGCGTTTCATCATGTATTTTTGGGGCATGAACATTCCTACCGTGACCTCTTCGAGAACAGATTGCATGTCGTCGGAAGTCATCTGCCGGTGGCCTTCGACCAGATGTCTGACAAGAGGTATCTCCTATTTGATTCCTCGACTGGATCGCTAGAATCTATTGTCCACTGGATCGCAGACGAGCATGTGTTCGTCGGTAAGGATAGCGAGGCCGTGCCGGGACGAAAATTCTACGACTTAGTTGAATGTGCTGACGCACGAGTGCCAGGCCGGCTATTCAAGAGCGGAGCCTTGGGGATTAGGGTCAGGTCGGAGAAGCGCGTCGATGGCGGAGAGGCGGTCTCGGAGCACAAAATTCAGTCTTTGCCCCAGCAGATTGAGGAGTTGCTGAAGGCTCGGTACCCGGAACTTTTGAAGGAGTGGAAGGAAGTTCGGCTGCGTGTTGACCCAATCATATAACAACCAGGAGCATACACATGAACTCTGACCTTTTAATCGACTTCCTCGACAGCATCTTCTTGACCCCAGGTCGGTCCGACAAATTGGACGCCCTTCGGCAGCGGCGAGCTGACCCTCTGCTGCGCGATGTCATACTCTGGGCCTACGATCCGACCAAGATCTACTACCTGAAAAAGATCCCGGAATACCACGGCGGCGGAGAAGGCGTGTTCGATCACACCACGTTCGGACTGCTGCGCGACCTTTCCGATCGCAAGATCACGGGCGAGATCGCGAAGATCGAAGTCGCCAAGGAGCTGTCGAGGCTAAGCGTCAAGTCTTCCCGCCTTCTTGAACGAATCCTGCAGCGCGATCTGCGAATGGGCGTGGCCGAGAAGGGCATACTGGAAATATTTCCTGCGATCTTCCCCTGCTTTGGTTGTCAGCTTGCGACAAAATTCACCGAGAAAGCGGCCGTCTGGCCAGCCTTCGCCAGTCAGAAGCTCGACGGCATCCGGGTGCTGTCATTTGTAGACCGCGAAGCAAACAGAGTCAGCCACTTTTCCAGAAACGGAAAGGTCATCGAGACCCTTTCGCACGCCGACGAAGCCCTCTTCAAGCTCGAAGTCTCGGACAACAGGTTCTGGGTAGACTCGGAGGCCACAGCTGGTGCTAGCTTCGCAGAGTCTGTTTCAGCGGCGAAGAAGAAATCGAATAGAGCCCTGCAATCTACGCTCAATATTTTTGATCTCCTCCCGGAATCTCTGGAAACCGAGATGCCATTCAGCAAGCGCTACGAGATGCTGCTCAACGCTTTCCCAGACCAGCCTGAGCATCTGAGTCTCGTCACCTGTCAGCTCGTCCACAACCAGCACGAGGCGATGGACGCCTACGCCCAGTACCGGGAGCAGGGGTTTGAGGGGGCAATCTTGAAGGATCCGATGTCGCCTTACATCGGGACGAGAACCAAAGGCTGGCTAAAGATCAAGCCATCCGAGACCCTCGACCTGCCAGTGATCGGCGCCTTCATGGGAGAAGGCAAATACATCGATATGCTTGGCGGCCTGATTGTCGACAACAACGGCGTGGCTGTTCGAGTCGGATCCGGTTTCTCGGACGCTGATCGTCAGGAGATCTGGCAGGCGTGGTGCGAGAATCAGGCCAGTCTGCTCGGACGGTTGCTCGAAGTTGAGTATCACGAGCAAACCCAAGATGGCTCGCTCAGACATCCGCGAGCGAAGCGCTGGCGCGGCGACAAGCAGGCTTGACCTTTCCAGAGGAGTCCGTATATCCTACGGACTCCTCGGTTAGCTCCCGAGGAATCACAGACGCCAAGAGTTCTTCGAGTTGTGTACAACGCGAGTTCGCTCACTGTCTGTGGTGACTGCCTCGTCCGGTCTCGCTAACCGGGTACACAACTCCAAGGGCTCTACTATGAACGATCTCGTCTTCCTCTCCAACGATCTTCCCGTTACCTCCTCGCTCGTCATCGCCTCGGAAACAGGCAACGAGCACAAAAACGTCCTCGCGTTAATTCGTGCGTATCTCTCTGATTTAGAAGAGTTCGGAGGGGTCGCGTTTCAAACGCAACCCTTCGAGACAGCCGGAGGAACCCAGCAGCGGGAAGTCGCCCTGCTCAACGAGCAGCAGGCCACCTTGCTCATCACCTACATGCGAAACAGCGACGTCGTGCGCGCCTTCAAGATCCGTCTGGTGAAAGCCTTCTACGAACTGGCGGCTCGGCTCAGAGAGCGCCCAATGACGACCGGTGAAGCTCTCATTCAAATGGCGACCGCCTACTACCAGCACGAGCAGAGGATTGCCGCGATCGAAGCCGACCAGGCCGAGACCAAACAGGCGATCGCTGAGTTGGTCGGCGGCGATGACTACGCCACAGCCAAGGGATTTGCCCGTTTCAATGGCTACCCAGCGGACCTGCGGTCGCTGAGCCAGCTCGGGAAAACGGCATCGGCGATGTGCCGGCAACGTGGAATCAGGATCGGCAGAGTCAACGACGAGAACTGGGGAGAGGTCAACTCCTACCCGAGAGACCTTCTGAAAGAGGCGGCCGACATGCTACTGGGAGCTAAGTGATGCTAAAACGTCTCCGCCTAAGCAATTTCCAAAAGCACCAATCCTTAGATCTCGATTTCACAGACGGACTCAACCTCGTCGTGGGCAAAAACTGGGCCGGAAAGACCACAATCCAGCGGGCTATTCTGTACGCGCTCTTCGGCTCATCGGCCGTCCCGGTGAAGGCAAGCTCCCTCGTTACGCAATCATCGTCAGACCCGATGCTCGTCG
Organism: Gammaproteobacteria bacterium; assembly: GCA_009929855.1. GTDB lineage: Bacteria > Pseudomonadota > Gammaproteobacteria > Chromatiales > Chromatiaceae > Thiocapsa. Next base: position 23,319 of record RZZN01000053.1, on the reverse strand, counting down.
AGCTGGAGATCGGCCTAAACGATGGCGTCTACACCGTTCAAAGGGGTACGAAGGGCGCTCTGCTTCAGCGAGGGGCTGGCGTGCTGGCCTCCGGCCAGACTGCTGTGACGGCCGCCGTCGAGGATCTGCTCGGGATCGATGCGAAGAGTTTTACCAACTTTCAAGTGGCGCGCCAAAATGAAGCCGCTTCTATTCTGACTCTCGGATCTGGCAAGCTGAACCAGCACATTGAAGCCGTCTGCGGGGTGACCCTCGTCGACGATGCCGTGGCGTACCTGAAAGAGCGGATCGCCGAGAACAAGCTACTCGACGACCAAGCTGCCGCGCTCGACGCCAGGATGGAGGTACTAGTCACACTTCTGGAAGACCTAAGCGACAAACTCAGCAACGCCAAAGCTGAACACGACCAAAAGCTCGCCCTCTGCGCACAGGCGGCCGACGCTTTCTCGAACTCGACCAGAGAGATCGCACGACTGACAGCTTCCGTGAATGAGTTTCTCTCGCGCAAGCAAGCCAGGGCGACGCTGCACGACGTCCTGGCTACGCTCCCTGAGGTCGCGCCTCCGGCCCCTGGCGAGCTTGAGACAGCAACCCAGCAGTTCGACTACGCAAAGGCTCAGGCCGCCGTCTACCGCTCTGCTGCGGCGGCCTATGCGCAGGCGCTGCGCGAGGTGGAGAGTGCGGAAGCGGCGGCTGCAGAATCCTCGAGAGGTCTGATCCCCTCCGCACAATCGCCTGAGCAGATCGAGTCAGCTCTGTCGATCGCCAGGGACGATGAGTCCGTGGCTCGTCAAGCCTACCTTGCCGCCGTCGCGGAGCGCGACTCGAGTGTCTGTCCGGCATGCAGCCGGCCCTTTGAGTCCGACAAGGACCACGCATCCTTGGAAGCCCTGGTCGCGGCGGCCCAGATCACGGCATCGGCCAAGGCCGATGCCGTAACTGCGCTCAACAAGGCTCTCTCAGAGGCATTCGTTCAGCAGCGCCGGCAAGACCAGCATCAAGCCGCGCTTCAGCGGCTTGGAGAGGCCCGGCTGAGACTTGCCCAGATCGACCCTCCGCACGAGATCGACGAGGCGGCGCTGGCCTCCCTCTCGCAGCACTGCGAGGCGCTGCGCACGCGGCAGAACCAGCACAACGAAAGGGCCAGACTGCTGGAGCAATGGCTTGCCCTGCCGGAACCCGGCGTGGACGAGTCGGCGCTGCTGTCGCAGGCCCATGCCCAGGCCGAGCCGCTGCGAAAGGCCTTGGCCGATGCCGAGAACGCCACCCTGCGTTCCGAGTTCGCGGTGAAGGAAGCGAACACCGAGCTGTCCAGAGCGTCGAGCGAGGCGGAGAACCTGCGCATGCAGCGCGAGACCCTCGCACAAGCCCAGGGCGATGCACAGCGGCGCAAGGCCCTGGTGAAGGTGCTGACGGAGAATCGCGAGTCCTTCATGGCGAGCGCGTGGCAGAGACTGCTCTCGAGCGCGTCGGACTTTGCCTCGGCGGCGACCGACGGGGCGGTCACCGGTCTGCATCGAGAGGATGACGCCTTCTTCTTCTACGAGGTCGAGGATGGAGAGGGCGAGCTGCGCCCGATCGAACTGGCTTCGGGCCATCAGCAGGCCGTGCTCGGGGTCGGGATCAAGCTCGCACTCGGGGCGGCCGTGGGTGCGGCATTCGATGTCGTGCTGCTGGATGAGGTCTCGGCCGGAGCGACCGACGAGCTGTCGCTGATGATGACCCGCGCTTTGAAGGAACAGACCGCACAGTGTCTGCTGATCACCCACCGGGCGGCGGATGCCGCGTTGGCAGATCATGTGATTGCGTTGTGAGATTCGGTCTGGTAGAGTGCGCTTGTCGACTGACTATCGACGGAGCGCAGCCCATTTCGGGTTGGGTATCAACGACGAGACCACCTGCTCGCTCGCGGGTCCTCGCCGTCTCGGACTAGTCATCCGGGACCCAACCCAAAATAGGCTTCGCTATGTCAGACCTCGCCATCATCGCCTCTCCAGTCTCGATCGACGGTATCGCCGTCTCGAAAGATGCCCACGAACGCTTCTGTCTGAACGACCTGCACCGGGCTGCCGGTGGAGAAAAGCGGCACAGCCCTAACTACTGGCTCGACCTGAGCCAGACGAAGGAGCTGATCGAAGAACTCCGTAAGTCATTGATTATCTCGGATACCGGAATCCCGGTAACCGACAGAATCAACCACTTAGAGCCGGTAGTCACGCAGCAGGGATTTGGCACGCAAGGCACCTTCGTCGTCCGCGAGCTGGTGTATTCGTACGCCATGTGGGTGAGTCCGGCATTCCATTTGAAAGTGATCCGCACGTTCGACGCCGCACAGACTCCTCAGACCTACATCGCCGCGCTTGAAGCGCACCTGGAGACCGTCAAGCGCAATGCCGCACTCGAAGCCGAGAAGGCCCAGCTCGTGCAGAAAATCGAAGTCGATGAGCCGTTCGTCGAGATCGGCCGGGCCATCACGCACGAGACAAGTCTGACGCGCCGAGACTGGGTCACGATGCTCAAAGCCGACCACTCGCTGAAAATCAAAGAGAAAGAACTGACGCAATGGCTGATTGATTGCGGGTACTGCTATCGCGAGCCTCTGAAAGGCGAGCTGCGCGCCTACGCGCATTCTGACCGGCTGTTTCACTTGCAGTACGAGGTGATCCATGGATTCCACAGGCCGGTATTGAAAATCACGGGAGAAGGCGTGCTTGAGCTGACTCCGAAAGTTCTGGCCTATTTCAGAGACAGCAAATGACCAAAGAGCCCATCTGCATGACCTGCCGCAATCGCCTCGCCTACGCCTGCGCCTGTCAGAAGCCCAGGTGCAGGGTGCGCTCTCAGAACTTTGCGCAAGGAGGGGTCGGATGTTCGAGATGGGAGCCGAAGATCGCGCCTACGGCACCAGAACCCGGTCAATGATGTCGTTGTACAGCGGATCCGAGCTTGTGGAGAGCACGATCCGGCTGTACTCCTCTTGCGCAGGAACGGCGATGGCGTAGGCGCCTGTAGACGGATCGGACTCGGACTGAAATGTTCTGGCTAGATAGTTTCTTGGAACGGCCACGACCGTGCGCTGAACCGGACTACTGCTCTGGTCGGTAATGATTCCTGAGATCGTGCTGGCTAGGGGTCCTGGAGGAGTGAAATCGTCGGTGTAAAGGGCCTCTCCTTTGACGATGCGAAGGTCTTGAAGATATCCAGCCATAAAAAGGGCGGACCGCCCCCTATCGGAACCAATATTAGCCCTCGCATCAGTATACACGAAAGTATCGGCAAAGGACCCTTTTTGTACGCCGTTGACAAACAGCCGGGTCGTTCCAGAAGCTCTTGAAACCGCGACGTGATACCACGTATTTATAGAATATGCGGCAGGGGCAATAATCTTATTAGAACCAGAAACGTATACATGAAATTTAGAAACGCCGCCATTCCATATGACTAGTTGAGGCCCCTCTGATACGGCATTTCTAGAGTCAAAAAATACTGCAAGCGCTGAGGATGTTAGCCGTATCCAAAACTCAACGGTAAAGTCGGACGCCCCATAAGCAAAAGGCCAAACAACCTCCAAGGCGTCACCGCTCCCATCAAAGTAAGCACTACTGCCATAATACTTCGACTCAGCAGTTACTGTCTTTGCGTCACCGTACCTTGTAATGGTCTTCGGCACAGGAGATAGATCAGTGAATACAGTGCCGTTATCTGCGCCGCTCATCGGCAACAGCAGGCTAGTGTTGGCGTAGCTCATACATCCTCCTCGCAAACTTGCGCGTCGGCATCGTCATGTGGCAGGCGCTGGTAAGTTGATTCTCCGGCCCAGCTCGCATCGGCGGCATCGTAAGGCAGGCGCGTGTATTCGGCACAACCTGTTTCTGCGCGCGTCGTTACCGAGAACGTGCCCGTATACTGACCGACCACGATCTCGGCCGTCACCGTCGTCAGGTACTGATCCGATGACAGAACCTTGAGCTGAATCGTGTCTCCTGGATCGGCCGTTCCAGGCGCGCTCGTCCAGTCAGCGTCATTCAGCTTGTACGTCCCGCCCGTAATCGTGACGGCTGAATCGTACAGACTACAGACCGTGAGCGTGACGATCTCAGAGGTATATTCAGTCTCGAGGTTACGCTGTACGAGATCAGTAAAGATCAGCGGATTTCCGTCCTCGCACTCAGGAATGGTCGTGATCGACCAAGCGCACTGGAAATCGCCGATCATCACACGCACGGTGCGCACCGACTCGAAGCCATTCACGGCCTGGCCGCGCAGCTGGAGGATGCCGCCAGGTTCGGCCACGCCCGGTGCGGTCGTCCACTCCGTCCATTCTGCAAACTGGTTCCACTTGTAGCGGTATTCTCCCCCAGTGACGGTGATCTCTGATTCCGGCGTCACCCATTCGTTCAGCGTGATCTCGTTGGACTCGTACCACTGACCCGGATTCGCAGAATCCAGGTCAATGAACGAGCAGAACTCGACGATCAGGTAATCGCTGGCATAAACCAGCTCGATCTGCACACGCTTTCCATACGTCATCCCGCAGCGCGCAATTCCGATGGCGTCCGGCGTATCGCGCAGCCAGCGTTCCGTCAGATAACGATCGCGCTGCTGGCGGTAATAGAGTGCGCCGTCTCTGAGATAGAGCAAAAGGATGTCGGACGAGCCGGTTTGCGTCGGCCGCTTATCGTCCATGAAGCAGCGCGGCGAGATGCTGCCTTCAGGCAGAAGCAGGATCTCTCGCTGAGAGGTGTCTGTGTTGAAGTACCAGAACTTCGCGCGACCGTTCTCGTAGTAGGCGATCGACGGGTTCATGTTCTGGTCGAACGACAGACCGATCTCGGCGATCGAATACGTGCTCGTGAACAGCGTCACGGGCTCGATCGAGGGCTGGTCCGGCACGTCCAGGACCGCGTCCGTGCCCTGCGCCCTGACGCGCCAGTGATAGACCTGAAACCCTTGTGTGGGGTCGCCGACCGCAACGCCTCCGAACTCCCAGTCCGTGCGCGGACGGCACCAATCGAACAGATCATCGGGAGGGATGACCGGTGCGACGGCCAGAGAGGTCGAGAGCGCGTTGCCTGGGATCATGCTGGGCGGCCCCAGGCGACTTTGAAGGTCATCGAGAGGGTGTTTGTGTCGGTCTTGGCAATCGGTGGATCAAATCCGATCTGGAACGTGCCGAGTCCGTTCGTCGCCAGACGAATGCACGAGATCCCGCCCGACAGGTTGCCGTTGGCGAGCTGCCAGTCTGCGCTGAAGCCCTTCTCGAGGCTGTTGCCGACGTACGCCGCGTTCGAAGTCGACGAGGCGTTGGCGGCGGTTCCGTTCGGAGATTGTACGACCGTCCCGAGGGTGCCGTTGTAGGCGATGATCGGGCTAGAAGATGAAAGCGCAATCGCCGATCCGCTGATTCCCCATCCCGACGTGATCGACCCGGACGTGGCGTTGCAAGCACGCACAATGCAGTCTCTGCTGACCCCTGCGATCGTCGCGGTGAACTCAATGTCGTCAACGGGCGCGAAGTTGCGCAGCTCGTAGGTCACATCGAGCGCTTCGTCCGCCAAGACCGTGATCGTCGTCGGATCGCCGAGATCGTCCACGATCAAGGCCCGAGAGAACAGGGCCGACGACCAGCCCACACCGACTTCTGAAAGGTTGCCGGTGGCGGTGCCGGCTGCGAAGCGCCAGCGCACCGCACGCGAGCCGTAGTACGGGGCGCTCTGTGCCGCACTCGCCGACTGAGAAAGGATCGTCGACGTGGTGGCGACATGGCCGATGAGCGCGCTGTTCGTCACAGCAGGGACCTGGTTCGATGTGCCCACGGAGCAGTGCGTGAGGAAGCTGCCGAGCCCGATCTGATTAAGCCCGCCATCCACCACGAGATTATCGAACCAGCCGGTGTCGAGGCGGGTTTGGCCGTCAGGTCTAAGCACACGAAGACGGTAGCGTCCTGTAAGATGTGGACGAATGATCATGGCTCGTACCTGTTCCAAGACACTTCCCAGTCCAGTCTAAGGCTTTCCAGCGCAGACTTGCTGATCGCCGGGGAGAGGCTGATTTGCCACTCCCCTCCGATGGATCTCGCTTGTCCGGAGTAATACGGCATAAACACGATTGCATTGCAATTCGTCAGCGCGTTTTCAGTACCGTGAGTAATATAACTTCTCCTCTTCAATTCGCCTGCAACGTACGGGTAGTTGTAGGCCGAAGAGATTCTGGCAACTGCCCCTGGAGGGTATCCTGCAACAGGGCCGATACCGTTGAAGAATAACCTGTCAACCAAACCTGATGTGGCGGTGCCCCCGGCACCACTGGATACCTCCGGCTTCCAGGCGTTAGGATTAGCCGCCCGGCACACGCACGACGTCAGAACCCCGTTCATATTGAACGTAAATTCAAAATCGCTCGTAGGCCAGTACTGCCTGAATTCGTAGATTACAGTCAGCCTGTCAACCCCGCCAAGAACCAACTCGGTCTCTAATCCGGAATAGTCTGTAAGGGCTGCGTAGGTGTGTAGGTAGGTCGGAACGGTTGCGTAATTTCCAGTGACTCCGATCTCACGTATCGTGCCCTGGATTTGCCCTATTCCGAACGCGTAAGAGTACCTAGACCAGGCAAACCCCTCGGTAAGGTCTATTCCTGTAGACGACGACGTGCCGTGTGCGCCGCTGGTCGTAAGCCAGCTCGCCATGGCTGTCGACGTGTATGACGGGGTCGGTACACCTGATCCGACCGCCAATCTCGTATTACCCCACCCGTTGCCAAGGGCGTTTAGCCCGGAGTCCGTAATCAGATTCGGCATCCAGTCCGTGTCCTTGACGATCAGGTCCGTATCGCCGTGATAGACGATGCACTTGAATCTGCCTGCCAATCTCGATGTCATCATCCGAACTCTCCAGTCACTTCGATCAGCGACGTTTCCATACTTTCTACAGGAGCTTGCGCAAGGACGCCGCCCCAGATAAGTCCTGAAGTCAGCACAGCGCCGCCGGTAAACGACTCCGGCGCTTGCGTAAACGCTACAGGATTGTAAACGGTATAGATCAGTCCATCCGTCAGAATCGCGTGACCTGTAAACGCTTCAGGCGCCTGAGTAAACTCTACAGGCTCGTAAACCTTGACGATCTCGCCGGCCGTAAGCACCGCGTTACCGGTAAACGCTTCACGCTGTACCTCGATTCCCCACCCACCAAGCACCGCCGCACTCGCCGCCATCTCTTCATACACTTCCAGCGGGTACATCGGCGTGGTGACGGTGCGCGTGATGAATCGGCACAGCGTCGGGTCGATCCCAGACCACGCCACATCGTTGCCGGCCCCGGCAATCGCCTTCAGGATCCAGCCTGGAGGCACGCTCATTCTTCAGGCTCGATGAACGAGAGCATGAATTCCGTCCAGTTGGCGGTGCGGATCAGCGTGCAGTAGGGGTGCGTTTTGTAGACCACGGCCAAGTATAGCCCGTCCTTGGTGAAGTCCAAAGAGCATGGGGCCGACGGCAGGGTGAAGTAGGTGTCCATCTGGACCCAGTCCGTCATTCGGAAAATGCTGACGTAGGGCGGGCAGCGGTGCCCGACGGCCAGGTACAGGTCTCCAGGAACGATCTTCAGGATGTGCGGCTTGCCGGGGAGCGAGATCGTGGCATCCTTGGACACCCAGTCCGAGAGCTTGATCAGATCGACGCGATCGGTCGTGCGGTCGGAGTACGCCAGCATGATGTGCAAATTGCCGCCTGGGAACACGATCGGGCGGCCGCTCCACGACGTCAGGTGTGTGCCTGGCTCCCACGTTGCCGGGTTGATCCTGAAGTAGCGGTTACATGCCGTGGCCACGACCATCCAGGCATCGTTCTCGGCGAACGCGATCTCGGCCACGGCATCGCTGATCCCCAGATCGCCGTTGAGCGGCTGCCAGACCGAGACATCGAACACCGTGCAAAACGGCCAGCACATGTGCCCGACGGCAAGCTGGGTGTGCGTCCTGTTGTACTTCAGGGAGTAGACCGGGCCTGGAACGCTCGGAGGGATCATCGCCTCCCAAGTCTCTGTGTCCACGATTGTCAGGAACGGAGGGCATGCGTGCCCGATGGTGAGCCAACGCTGATCCGGAGAAAACAGCACGGCATAGGCCGGTCCGGTCAGCTCGAAGTTGACCTCCACGCGCTCCCAGGTCACGGAGTCGACGATGGTGACGTAAGGTGCTTCGTCGTGCGCGATGGCCAGCCACGGACCTTGCGCGACCTCGTCAGGAAGAGGTGGCGGATCGGGCGGAACCTGGGCCGGGATGCCGGAGACCCACGACGGAACTCCCACGGACTCGACCGTGATGTCGAGCACACTGCGGTTCCACGCCTGGATCGGGATGCCGATGTCGTTGATCAAGCCCAGCGTGTACAGCTCGCGGCGCAGCGGGTTGTCGTGCCCGACGTAGAGGGCGGGCTTGTTGCGATAGGCGACCAGCACGTCCTTGATGGCGTTGAGCTTTCTGGCCGGAGCCTCGACGATGAAGGAGAGCTTCTCCTGATACCAGCGCTCCACGACCTGCGCCCGCCCGAAGACGTCGCGCTCCTTGCGCGAGTAGTCGACGATGCCGGTCTCGCTGCCGGTATAAACGTCTCCGAACTCTCCGCGTGGGCCGACGACGAGATTGCCCAGGGCGGTTCGCCCGTCGCGTGCCGAGATCGTGAGGGTGAAGGGCTCTTCGGTCTCCTCCTCCAGCATGAACAAGAACTTGTTGGCATGCGTGAGGTAGCCGCCGTAGGGCGGAGTCTCACCCTCTTCAAGCTGAAAGAGGGCCGAGGACTGCGTCTGGGACTCGCCGTCGACCGTGAGGGTGACGTCCTCCCCGTGAAGGTGGAACCCGGCCACGACGCTGTAGGGGGCGAAGGGCTGGATCGTGAGCGTCATCGGGCCGGCGACCTGCGCTTCGCGGAACAGGTTATAGTCGAAGAGGGCGTCGACATAGGTCAAGGCGGGGTCGATCTCGAGCCACCACAGCTGGCCGGCCTGCGAGTATTCACAGGCTCCGACGGGAACATACGGCGGAGGGTCTTCGGCAGGGTCGATGTCGATGTTCTGGATCCTGACGCAATCCTGAACGTAGCTCACGGCCTCGGTCAGCAGGGATTGGTAGGACTTGCCGTTGCGCGTCACCAGCGCACCGACCGGGTAGAGCGTCTCGGTCTGCCAGGCCGGCAGCACGACCGGGATGTTGGTCGAGACGACGTCGTCTTTGGTCAGCTCGTAGGGCGGGACGACCCAGAGCGTGCCGACGTCGTCAGGAACACGAAACATCAGATGCCTTCGACTTCCAGGTCGAAGACAGAGTCTGAGTATTCTTCGATCGGGATCGTGAAGTTCTTGAAGTAGCCGATAACAAAGGTCTCAGGCATGGAGAGTTCCCCGACATACATGGAGACGACTGCGCGCTGGGCGGTGAGGAACTCCCGCAAAGAATAAATCTGTTCAGTAGGGACTGAGATTCTATACTTTACCGTATTTGTGTACCCTCTTGTGGTGATTAGGGCTCTGCCAAAAGCGTCTCGCTCTTTCTTTGAATAGTCTTGTATACCGATTGTGGTTCCGTATAGTGTTTCACCAATATGGATTAGGTAGCCTAAAACCATATATCCGATCTGCGCTTGTTGTCCGTAATTTGGGTCGACATGACGCCTCCTTGACATCTCATGGATGACCGTGATGGTGATCGGAGAAAGGTAGTCGACCTCAGGAACCTGGACGATGAAAGAGCGCAAAATATCTCCAGCAGGAAGAGTCCCAGCAGTCAGGGTCACGAGGTCGTAGGTCTGATCGTGGTCCTCAACCTGTACTCTTATCGAGGTCGCATTAAGCCTGGCGAACCCGATAGCTCCAAATCTTGCGCGGTGTGCAAGAGTGAATGTGATCGTGGAAATGGCGGTTGGCCCAGCGGTCCACGGACCGACGGTGAGCAAATCAGGGGCATCCGAAAACACCCTATATTTGTTCTCCCAGTAAGGCCCACGCTTGATCCACCACAGTTTTCCGGACTCCTGATAACAGTCCGCAACTTCGTAATAGTCGGGGTACGCCGTACGGTCCATCGCAGGAACGGTCGGCCCCTCCTCTGGGTTGTATCCGACATTCGGAAGATTCTCTCCATGCTCTTGTCCGCAGTACTGCCCCTGAGAGAACGTCGCCGGCCCGACCGCTGCCTCGTACACCGTCGCTCCATCGGATCCGTAGACGAGCTGCCCCTTATAGTACGTCGTGTCGGCATCCCAGACAGCGACATCGTCAGAGACGGAGCTGAAGATCAAGCCCTCCGGGTAGACTTTGGACCAGGGGATGATGTACATGCGACGTCCTTCTTATTGGCAAGGGTCGGTGACACGGGTTCTGGAGTTGATCAGAATCCCCTTCAGGTAATCCTCGCGGTCGGCCGGGATGCCTTCCCCTTCCCAGCGGGCGACGAGGTCGGCGACTCTGCGAGAGTGTACCGCGATGGCGGTCTGATTTGTACTGGATTCGGCCCGCAGCGCCCGCACCTCGGAGATCAGAAGGTCCATTTGCTCGGAGTTGCCCTCGCCTGAGGAGGCCGCTACCGGCTCACCGATCGGGGCCGAGGCGTACACCGGGATGTCGGCCGGCACTGCAGCCGATTCGAGCAAGCGGCGGATCTCGGACTGCTCGGAGAGGCTGGCCGCGCCGACGCCGTAGAGCGTCGTGAAGCCGTCGACCAGGATCGTGTCGGTCACGGCAAAGCTGTCGACCAGGATCGTGTTGGTTACGCTGATCGCCTCGACCACGGCAGAACCGCCTGGAGCCCCGCCCATCACGTTGTAGATGTCCTCGAGCCAGATCAGCACCGCGCCGAACCCGTCGGCCCAGAGTTCTTGGGTGCGCAGCTCGGAGTCAAGCAGCTTGTCCTGCAGCTCCTCGATATACTTCTGCAGCGTGATGTCTTCCTGCTCGAGCGCCTCCTTCGCCAGCCGAATTTGCTCCTCGAGCAGATCGACCTGGCGCTGAGCGTAGTTCATCTCGGTGCCGGCCCGGTTCTTGAGCTGCAACAACAGATTCTCGTTCTCGTTCACGGCCGCCATGAAGTCTTCGTAAGAGGCAAAGTCCTCCTCGCTGACCTGGCCGAGATCCGAGATGATGTTGTTGATGTTGTCCGGCAGCTCTGCAGCGTTGATCGCCGCCCTGGCCTGCTGCAGAAGATCTTCGCGCAGCGTCTCGGTCTCTCCCTTGATGGATTTCAGGCTGTGCAGCGCGTCGGTGGCGTTGTCGAAAATGTCCTTGGCTTTGTCGAGCTTGCCGGTCCAATCGTCCAGAGCCTGCTCGAGTTCACGGATCGTGGAGTTCGACGAGTAATCTCTGGTCTCAGGCGCGCTGTCGGAACTCTTCAGGTACTCCAGGATGAAGTCGGCGTTGGCCAGCAGCGCGTCGATTTGAGCCTGGCTTAGGCTCCCGGCCGTCAGCATCTCGTAGAGCTGGTCGGTGTCGAGCGGGATGGTCACTTGCGCGTCGTTGAAGATCTTCTCGAACGCCTCCTTGTCCTCAGCCTCTTTGATCGACGGCGGCTTGAGGGCATCGATGAAATCTTCCAGAGACATGATCGTTTCGCCAAGCTCGTCCATCGCGTTCTGCAGGATCCCGAACATCTCGGCCACCCGCAGCCCCGAGACGTACGCGTCCTGTCCTGACTGGGTCGTGAGATCCAGAGACTCCATCCAGGCACGCAGCTGCTCGACGCTGTCGATCGTCGCATCCCCGTACAGGCCGTTCTGCGAGTTCCACGCCGACACTTGCTGTGCGGCGTAATCCTTCATCTTCTGGGCGCGCTCCTCTTCGGAGTACGCCAGCTCGTAGTAGGCATTCTGAGCGGACTGGAAGGACTCCATCCCGCCCATCTTATTTGCCATTTCTTCCATGATCTTGGCCCGCTTCTCGACGAGGTAGAGATTCTTCTCCTCCTCGGTATTGACCCACACATACGCATTGCGGGCCGCTAGGGCTGCTTCGTAGTACCCTCGATGGATTTCGCGGTGTTCTGTCAGACCGTTGACCATTTGGTTATACCAGTAATCGACGTTTGACTGAAGGTACTTGCCATACTCTGTGAGGGACTTGTCATACCCTAAGGTGTTGTGATCCCCTGGGTAAAACTGCATATCCGCGAAACCCGGATTCGTGAACTGCACGGCGGTGGAGGCTTCCATGGCCTGAGTGATTCTGGCCAGGGTGTCGACCAGTGTCTCGCCGGAAAGGCGCATGCGCTCCGTCATCTCGTAGATGCTGCGGGAAAGCGTGTCGAAGTCGGACCCTGAGACGTTCGGGTCGAACAGCAGCGCTCTGTTCGTGTACTCGGTCAGCGTATCGAAGTACGTCTTCGAGAGGTTGATCGCTGCAGCGATGGCCTGCGGGTCATTGCCGGCTTGATCGAACGCCTTGCCGAGGATCTCAGAGAAGAGTTCGCCCCCGGCCTGCGACAACGCATCGGTCTCGGTCGCCTCGACCATGGCGCGGATCATCCTCTCGTAGTTGTCCTTCATCCAGGTGGCCGCGTTCTCCTGGCTGAGCACCTGATCCGGGGCATTGAACGCATTGCGCGCCCCCCAGGCCGCATCCCCGAGAGACGTGGAGAGCGCATCCAGTGCGGTGTTGATCTGCTTCACGCCGGCATACAGCTCGGTGCCGTCGCCCCACGCATCGTTGGTACTCTTAACGCCCATGTAGCCCTGCTCGACGTTGAGCGTGGCGCGAGGCTCTTGTTTCTTGCCACCTCCGAACAGAGAGCCGAGGGCGCCTCCGCTGGCTCCGCCAAGCAGACCTCCGAGTAGGCCCCCGATGATCGTCCCGATGCCGGGCACGGCCGATCCGAGCGCCATGCCGAGTTGTGCTCCGCCTGCCCCTCCGAGGGAGCCGCCGATGCCGGAGTACCCCTTGCCGTTGAAGAGCGCGCCGGAAAGCAGCCCGCCGCCGAGCCCGCCGACCAGACCGCCCGCACCGTAGGCCCAGTTCGGAACAGAGCTGGCTCCGGAGAACCAACCTGCCGAGGTGCCCATACCGGCCGTCTGCTGCGCCAGCATGCGCGACTGCTGCGACCCGAAGGTGGAGCCGAACCAGTCCCCGATAGACGACGCCCCGGACGCAATGCTGCTGCCGTAAGAGTTGCCTCCGAGTCCGGAGAAGAACTTCCCGATGGAGCCAAGAGACTGCGTCAGCCCTCCGAGGCTGCCAACACCGGCTGCCTGCGTCGCTCCGGCCGTCGCTTGGGCCATCTGCCCGGAGGCTCCGGTGAGGCCTCCGATGATCAGGGTCGTGATGTTGTTGACCGTGATCTCGGCGAGCTTGCGCTTGAGCAGGTCACCGAGATCCTGCAGCTCGAGCTTGCCGGCCACGATCGAGTCGATCAGCTTCTGTCGGAACTGGTCTGCCACGTCGATCATGGCATCCCCGAAGCTCTGTGTCCCCTTGATCAAGGAGGCCCAATAGCGCTTCCAGCCACCCTCGGCTTCGACCGTGGAGAGCGCACTCTCGCGGACCTGTTTGTTGAACTGCGCGAGGCTGATGGCCCCGGACTTGTAAGCCACGATCAGTTGCGCCATCAGCTTGTAGTGGGCGGTTTGGGCGGCATAGACTTCGTTGAACCGAAGCTTGAGATCTTCAAGCTCCTGGCCCGAGGCTTTGCGCACACGGGTCAGTTCTTTGCCGGCCTGTAGTTCCTTGGCGGCATTCCGGTCGATCAACTCTGCGGTTTGCTTGCGGACCTCCAGCTCGGTCTTGAGCTTGGCGATCTTCTCCTCGAAGAGTGCGGACTCTTCCGGGGTGAGCCCCTGGGAAAGATTGAGCTTGCCGAGATCCTCGATCTCCGCCTGAAGCTTGGTGATACGCGCTGCGGACTCTTCGTAGCGATTTACGACGGCGTCGTAGACGCTGGCGGCGTCGGCGACCTTCACACGAACAGCGTCCATGGAGGTCGCTGTGGCAGTCGTCACCTCCGCTGCCGTGCTCATTGCTTGAGAGAGGGCAGGGTCAGCTGCGTGCGCCAGCCCGAGAACCTGCTCTTGGGTTTCTTGGGCGGATCCTCCCATCGCACGAATCGCGTCGAGCTGGGCGATGGCGTTGGCGACATCGACCTGCGCCTTGTTCCCCATCTTATCCGTGTGCCTGCCTTTGCCGGTAGCAGGGTCTGGGAAGGCCATCCACACCTCAGAGAGCTTGGACAGGAAGTCCAGGCTGCTCATGCTACCTGCCGCCCACTTCTCGTACCCAAGCTCTTTGAGCTGCGCCATCGCCAGCATGTCCTGGGTCTTCGCATCGAACTTCGTGCTCATATCGAGCCCCAGGCCCTTCGCGAAACGCTGCAGGGTGTCCGGCATGAACTGATACTTGCCGGCCGCCGACGACCCCACCACCGGCCCGACCTGGCGCTGGTAAGCGAGAACCTCGCCGATCGACATTCCTTCCAGGTCTCTCTTCCCGTACTTCGCCTCGACGCCGGAGTACATCTGCCCGTACCCGCGAGGCGCTTCGTACTTCCCGATCAGATCAAGGACGCTGCCGACCTGCTTGCCGCCAGGCATCGACCCGATCGGAGACAGCGCGGAGCGCGTGGCGCCGAGGGCGCGGGCCGTCTCCTGCTGGACGAGAACGGACACGCTCAGGATGTTGTCCCTGAGCACGTCGAACGCGCCTTGGATCGTCTCGGCAAAGGTCATGCCCAAGGTGCCGAGATCGTCGAACATGCCGACCATAATGTCTCCGGTGACGTCCTTGATCCGGCGCACCTCGTCCACCACCGGAGAAGCGTCGTACCCTTCCAGCGCCTCCTCGAGCATGCCCGAAGCGAACAGAGACTCGCGCAGCGCATCGCCTTCTACCGTTAGGGCCAGAGCGTCTTCTCGGAAGGTCTCTGAGAGGGACTGCCTCTTCTGCGCCTTTTCGATGACGGCGTCGAGGTCTTCGTAGGCGTGCCGAACCTTGATCAGAGCCCGCTCGCTTTCGGCGGCAGCTTTCAGCTCCGCCCTGCGCTCCAGAGCCAGTGCAGCGCGCGACTCGCCAGCTGCCTTTAGGGCAGCCACTACAAGTGTCATCTGCTTTGCTTCGGCTTCGGCGGCTTCGGCAAGACGCCACGCAGCATACTCTTGCTCGCTCATCACCAGGCTGGCAGCCTCACGCTCCCGCGTCAGCGCCGCTTGATGCTGGCCCTGCAGCTTCAGAAGCCGGATCTCTTGGGTCGCCACCTTGGCCATGTCTTCTGCAACGAACTTGCGAGCAAGCTCCGCTGCCAGCAAAGGGCCGGACTTATTGAGGGCGTCGGCAATGGCTGCCTTACGTTCAGCAATAACCGCCTGCCTTACTTTCCCTTCCGCTTTCAGGACTTCGATCGATTCTTTCTGGGCAGCGGCAAAGTCACTGACGCCGCTGGAGACAACCTGAAACTGCTCGTCTACGAGCTTCAGTTCATGAGAAAGCCACTCCAGTTCCGCGGTAAGCGCTGCACTTAGTTGCCCGCCCCTTTCCAAAGCATCTTCAAGGGCGCTCTTGCGCATACGCATGTCATAGATGTCGTATACCGTCATCTGCATTTCAGCGAGCGTATCGATAACCTTCTTGGCCCCTGCACTTACGCTGGCGTAAGTTTGGTTCAGGGACTCTTCTGTAATCAAGGCAGATGAATTGAACCGTCTCTCTGCCTCTGAAGCCTGTTCCAGTAGAGCAACTTCTTTCTCAAGAAGCTCATTGGCCTTGGCGTGCGCAACATTCTTATATGCATTGTTGGCGGCAGCAGCCATCCTAACCAAATTTCCTTCCCGAGTCTTCTCCAGGGCTGCGATACTTCTCTGTGTTGCTAGAAGTTCCTCATTCTCTTTCTTCAGCTTTTCAATCTC
The DNA here is from genome assembly GCA_009929855.1 of Gammaproteobacteria bacterium. Lineage (GTDB taxonomy): Bacteria > Pseudomonadota > Gammaproteobacteria > Chromatiales > Chromatiaceae > Thiocapsa. The sequence continues at coordinate 7,454 of RZZN01000053.1, read as the reverse complement.
TTTATACGCGTCTGCTGCGGCAGGTGCGGACTCCCTGAGGTAATCCAGTATTCTGGGCTCTGGCGTTATTCCAAAAAACTCTGTCGCAGACTCAGCAACATCTCTAACCCATTGTGTTACAGGAGACTCATTCCTGAGCCTGGCATTCGCTCCGGCCACCTCAGCCTTAATCAGCTTAGTAAGCCTGTCGATCTCAGCATTATTCGCCTCTAACTTCACAGGTATTGTGACTTTCAACTCCTGCGACTTGACAAGTTCCAGGCGAGCCAGCTTTTCCATCTCGATCGCTGCATCGTCATAGGCCCTGGCGATTTTATCGTCCAAGCCTGCCAGCTTCTCTTCAAGCTCTCCGATCTCGTCAATCATTCCCTGTAGATCTGACTGTTCGGCAAACTTCCACCGGAGATCTAGGTCCGCTTCAAGCTCGCCGCGCTGCTTTAGCATCTCCTCTATCGCCAACTTTTGCTGGGCGGTCGCGATTGCCAACCCTTCATTAGCCTCAAGGATATCTCGATACCAAAGATCCGGCCTGAGCTTGCTACGGGCCTCGTTGAAATTTCGAATAGCTCCGACATCCACTGGCTGGACTCCGGAGAGTTTTTTCCAAACTTCCCACAGAGACCATCCTGCGCCTGCGGCAGCCAGTAGCGTAGCGACTAGTCCTGACGCCTTGAGCGCTCCGCCCATTCGTCCCAACCATCCGACGGCATCCCCGGCCTTTGACACGCCCTTCCAGGCGGCCACCGCGGACGTCCCGATTTTACCGAGCACCCCTGCAAACCCAGCGATTAATGCAGACCCAGCGATTAGGGAAAAGACAGCCAGCATCGCCAAAGAGAAGACTTTAAGATCCTGTGAAATCTGCGCGATTAGGTCCTTGTTCGCCGCCAGCCCCTGAATCCACGCTGACGTCGACTGCACGACATTACGCAGCCCCTTCTCGTACAGCTCGAAGAACATCACTTTCACGGCTTCGAGCGCGGACTTCAGGATCGACCAGTCGACAGCCAAGGTATCCTCGATCCGTTTTTGCATCTCGTAGGCCGCACCCTCCACATCCTTGGTCGCTTCGTAGATCGCCTCGAGCGATGTCTTGGATTGATCAGCGGCCTTCACCAATTTCAAGAAGCCTGGAGCAGCATAGAGGCCGACCGCCTTGGTGAGGTTGCCGACGTTTATGGTGGCCCCGTTGGTCGCTGCATTTAGCTCCTGCAGCACGCGTAGCAGCTCCTGGTCCATGTCAGATGCCAGGAAATTGACATGCACGCCAAGCTCGCCGAGCTGCTCAGTAACCCGTTCGGTGTCCGAAAACAGCGCGGTGAAGGTCCGACGCAGCGTGGTACCTGCACGGCTGGCCTTGATACCGGAGTTCGCCAACACCTCTGTCATTGCCGCCGTCAGCTCAAGACTAACCCCGAAGCTCGACGCAATCGGCGCGGCATAGGACATAGTGTTGCCCAGCTGCTTGATGTCTTGGTTCGAGCTGGTCACCGTCTTGGCCATGACGTCGACCACATGGGTGAGCTTCGACATCTCAAGCCCAAAGCCGAAGGTGACGTTGGTGGCGATGTCGGTGGCCTGAGCGAAGTCCATATTGCCAATGGAGGCCAGCGAGAGCACGGCACGGATACCGGCCATCGAGTTCTGGTAGTCGATACCGGCCATGCCCATCTCACGGAAGGCCTGGGCAACTTCCTTTGCGGTATAGCGGGAACTTGCCGCCAGTTCGATGGTAGTTTCCTTGAGAGATTCGATCTGCGACTCATTGAGATTCATCACGGCGTTCACCCGCGCAATCTCAACCTGGAAGTCCTTGCCTGCCGTGATGACCTGCTTGATCGCGTTGATGAAGCCGTAGGTCGCTCCGGCAGCGAGGATCGTGCCTGAGGTGTAGATACCGAACTGGGCGCCGATGGCGGTCAGGCCGGCGCGCATCGAGGCGGTGAGCTGGTTCACCCCGCCTAGGCTGGCACCGAGCCCTGAAGAGGCTTTAGCTGCGCCGCGCTCTGCTGCTTCAAGACGCTTCAGCTCTGTGATCAGCTTTTGAATCCCTTCGGTCTTGCGTGCATTCAAGATTGCGATCTTGCCCTCTAGCTTCTCCTTGAGCTGGAGAACGGCGATATTGTTTCTCTCTGCGATCGTGAGCTTCTGCACGTCTTGGTAGAGCTGAGTCGTCCTTAGGGCTTCTCGCTCTTTAAGGTCAGCCAGCTTCTGCTCCAGCGCCTGCTTCTGAGTTTGGCCTGCAGTTCTGACTTTTTCTATGTGGTCAAGCCTGGAAATTTCATCGGCCATCCTTTGAGCTGAGACCGTCCCTCGGGCCTTTGCTGCCGCAAGCTGCTCTTCCAAAGTCAAAGTCATTCTGAGATCGGCTGTTCTGACTTTCTCCGCAGAAGCCAGTCGCAGAAGCTCTTCGACGGACGCACGATTAGTTGTCGAGGCCCTTGCTCTTGCGTCGGCGAGTTGCTCTTCGAGCGTCAAGCCTGCGCGAAGGTCTGCTGTTCTGACTTTCTCAGCAGAGGCCAGTCGCAGAAGCTCTTCGACGGACGAGCGATTAGTTGCAGAGGCCCTTGCTCTTGCGTCGGCGAGCTGCTCTTCGAGTGTCAAGCCTGCACGAAGGTCTGCTGTTCTGACTTTCTCCGCAGAGGCCAGTCGCAGAAGCTCTTCGACGGAAGCGCGATTAGTTGTCGAGGCCCTTGCTCTTGCGTCGGCGAGCTGCTCTTCGAGTGTCAAGCCTGCGCGAAGGTCTGCTGTTCTGACTTTCTCCGCAGAGGCCAGTCGCAGAAGCTCTTCGACGGAGGTACGATTAGTTGTCGAGGCCCTTGCTCTTGCGTCGGCGAGTTGCTCTTCGAGCGTCAAGCCTGCACGAAGGTCTGCTGTTCTGACTTTCTCCGCAGAGGCCAGTCGCAGAAGCTCTTCGACGGACGCACGATTAGTTGTCGAGGCCCTTGCTCTTGCATCTGCGAGCTGCTCTTCGAGTGTCAAGCCTGCACGAAGGTCTGCTGTCCTGACTTTCTCCGCAGAAGCCAGTCGCAGAAGCTCTTCGACGGAAGCGCGATTAGTTGTAGCGGCCCTTGCTCTTGCGTCGGCGAGTTGCTCTTCGAGCGTCAAGCCTGCACGAAGGTCTGCTGTTCTGACTTTCTCCGCAGAAGCCAGTCGCAGAAGCTCTTCGACGGACGCACGATTAGTTGTCGAGGCCCTTGCTCTTGCGTCGGCAAGTTGCTCTTCGAGCGTCAAGCCTGCACGAAGGTCTGCTGTTCTGACTTTCTCCGCAGAGGCCAGTCGCAGAAGCTCTTCGACGGAAGCGCGATTAGTTGTAGCGGCCCTTGCTCTTGCATCGGCGAGCTGCTCTTCGAGTGTCAAGCCTGCACGAAGGTCTGCGGTTCTGACTTTCTCCGCAGAAGCCAGTCGCAGAAGCTCTTCGACGGACACACGATTAGTTGTCGAGGCCCTTGCTCTTGCGTCGGCGAGCTGCTCTTCGAGTGTCAAGCCTGCACGAAGATCGGCTGTTCTGACTTTCTCCGCAGAGGCCAGTCGCAGAAGCTCTTCGACGGAAGTACGATTAGTTGTCGAGGCCCTTGCTCTTGCGTCGGCGAGCTGCTCTTCGAGTGTCAAGCCTGCACGAAGGTCTGCTGTTCTGACTTTCTCAGCAGAGGTTAGTTTGGTCAGCTCGTCTGCCTCACGGCGATACGCGTCTGTAGCCCGCTCCTTCGCCAACAGCAAGTCTTTCTGCAACTTGGTGTACTGCTCCTGCAGAGCCATGTCGGCCGGGGACACCTTGGGTGTGTCCAGAAACGGAGCGGTAACCACTTTCGAGCCAGTAACGAGACCTGGTGTACCTCCTTTCTGATAAGACGCGGCTGCCCTCTGAAGCTCCTCGTACTTACGAATCAAGGTATCCTGCTCGGTTACCGACTGTCTGGTTACCTTGTTAAGCTCTTCCCTACGTAAAATTTCTCTGTAAGTAGCGTCTGCCAACATCTTCGATTGCGTAGAGACCTTCAGATTGGCCTCGGCGACGGCGTTGCTGACATCGACGTCTTGCTTCTTCAGCTTAAGAGACATCTCCAGATCCTTCTGGTTCTTGTACGCCTGCTCGTTGAATGCTTTCTGCGCGCTCTGCAGCTTCTCTATAGCCAAGAGCTGCTCGTTCATTATCCTGGTTGCGCCGCTCTTTCTCTCAAGCTCAATCTGCTGAGTACCAAGCAGGTTATGGAGAGAAGTCTTATAGAGGTCGGTCTTTACTATCAGGCTGGAGATCTGATTGATCTGGTCACTATAGCCGTCCCTGACACGCTTGAAATCAGCCACTTGCCTGGCAATGGCTTCGTTCTCTTCTGATTGCGACCTTCTCCTTGTGGCGCTTCTCTTCTCGCTCTTTTCTTCTGAGCTATTGAGAAGGTTGTCAAGGGCCTTCTGCACTGCTATCTGCTTTTTAGTCTCTTCTACGATAGCCTGCGTTCTTGCCCTCTCCTTCTGGCTAAGGCGATCGACAGAGTTTGCCATTTGGTCCAGCGCTTCTTGCCCAACGACATTGACGACGACAGTAAATGCCATAACGATTACCTTCTCTTAGGGGCAGAAGCAGATTTCTTAGGCTGCGTCTTCGACTTCTCTTGCGAGTGGGTCAAGTACGCGGAGTCCAGGGCTGAGATCACATCAAGAAAGAACAGAAATGGTTCCGAGCCTGGCGCATAGCCAAGCTCGGAGGCAAAGGTCGAGACGTCGGCGTAAGTCAGCGGGTTGAGCCCGAAGCCTGAGCCTCCGCGAAAACGGGTCAGGGAGCGAAAACAGTCGAGGTAGAACTTCACGTCGCGCGTCATATCGGGCTGGTCGCGCAGCGCTTTGGGCACCTCTCCGGTGCGCTTGTAGGACAGGCGCAGTGCATCCAGTCCCTTGCCCCAGCGCAGCTGCCACTCCAACGCGTCAACGGTGCGCTCGATCAGTGTCTCCGAGATCTTGGCCAGGCCCTCGGCCGCCGACAGGACGTGGGACAGGAACTTGGGCGCGGAGAGCATCGCGTCGAGCCCGCGCTCCGGAGTGTAGGGAAGATTCTGAACGCCGCGCAGAGAGATGCCGCGCCAGTCCATCAGCAGATGGGTGGAGGCCGCACGCGCCACGATCTCTTGAAGGGTGTCGGAGATGGCCTCGTCGGTCTCGTCCCAGACCAGGCCTTCGAAATGGGAGAGGCGTGCGCATTCGGCTTCGAAGCGCAGCCCCTTCGGAACAACCAAGAGCGACGCCTGTCGGCTGAGCCGAACCCATCTGGCGTCGCTCATGGCCTGACTTAGCCCACTGCGGCGAGCGTCGGAGCCGGTGCAGCTTCAGCAGCCGCCTCGATGGGCGCAGGCTTGAACAGTGCCGGGTCACCGGCGCGGTCCGTGATGAAGTCGCGCAGCTTGCCGCTGGAGAGGATCGCGAGCTTGCCCATCGCCGGGGTGTAGGGCACGTTCTTTTGCCCGCCGAGGTTGATGCCTTCCCAGTCGCGCAGCACTTCGGTCGCCAGCGCCTCAGCCGTGATCTCCTGGATCAGCTCGAAGGACTCCTCGTTGGAGTCGTCCAGCGCAATGCGATTCTTCTTGGCCAGACGTGCGAGCAGGCTCTTGTACTTCTTGCCTTCGGTCGAGCCCAGCTTCAGGCGGGAGCCGCCGAAGAAGTCGACCCAAACCCCGCTGGTCGCGGCACTCTGGTCGACGAAAAGTGTGTCGAGATCGAAACCCATTTCTTCAGACATGTTGTATACCCTGTTGTATGTACTGCAGTTTCGCCGAGAGAAAGGGCAGGGCCGAAGCCCTGCCAAGTGGAGCGATGCCGTCGGCGGTCCGGCCTTCGAGCCTGGATTACGCCGCGACCTTCTTGATCGAGATCGTGCCCGTGGTGGTGTCTTCGAACGCCTGGAACTCGGTGGAGATCAGCAAGTCCTGGTCCGGGGCCGATGCCATCGGGATAGAGCCCGCCGTAACCTTCACGGTGCCGCACTCAAACGAGATACCGTTGCCCAACGCATCGAGCAGGCTGCCTTCGATCGTGAGCGTCTCATCGTCCAGGAAGGCCGAGAAGATCGTCGCGTCAGCGTAGTACGCAGAGCCGGAGAACTTCACGCTCAGGCGTCCGGACGCGATGCCGGCTGAGAAGGGGTGGCCGAGGCCGACCGCCGGCTGCTGACGCAGCTGGTTCTCGATCGTGAAGCTGACGTTCTGCATCGTCACGCCAGTCGGAGTGCCGCCGGACGAGATGGCGAAGTCCTGCAACGAGTCCACGCCGGACATCAGGTCCTTCGTGGGGGCATCGGTGAGCGTCCACCCAGCCGGTTTGGCAGCGGCCTCGATCGGGGCCTGCGGCTTCACGCCCATGACATTCACGGCACCGGTAATCAGCGCGTTGGGCTGGATCTCGGCGCTCAGCGAACCGATCTGGCACCCACGGAAGATGTACCAGTCGTAGGTGCCGGTGCCGACCTGAACGCGCTTGAGGAACGCCAGGCAGTGCTTGGCAGAGCCATTCTTGATCGTGCCGGCTGCGGCCCAGTTGGTCGTGCCTTCGGCCGTCATGGTCTTGTCGGCCTGCAGGACCGCAATCAGCATGTCGTAGAAGAAGGTGTTGGCCTGCATCTCGTAGTTGAACGAGCCGGTGACCTCGCCCTGGACCAGCTTGGAGCCGGCATAAGAGCGCTGCGGGGTGATTTGCTCCGAGACCGCCGAGGTCAGGGCGGCGTCGATCGACTCGCCGGTCATCGGGATCTGATACCAGACCATCGTCGCGTCCGCGAGATCGGCGGTCGCGGACTCGGGCTCTGCGGCGTAGTAAAGGGTGACTTCTGAAGTGGAGCCAAAGGCAGGACATGCTGCGGCCATGATCGAATCCTCGCGGTGCTATGGTTGAGCGACGTAGCGCTCGAAGTAAAACGGAAAGGCGGCGTCCTCGATATACCAGCCGTTGTCGCTGAAGTACCCGGCTGCACCGATCAATGTCCCGATCCTGATATGCGCACCCGATGACCCGATTGTCGCATTTTCCAGCAATTTCACAAGGTCGGAGAGGTGTTTTTTCGCCTTTCGCACGCCGGTTCCGGCCTTCACGCAGACCGAGATCTGCAGTTGGACGTGCGAGCGGATGCAGTGCGCCGGAACGGTCACGGTTCGGTTCGAGACAAGGTAGCTGCGGACCTGGACATAGTCCGCAGTCCCGTCCGGCAGCAGCGGCTGGCCTGGCTGAGAGAACGCTCGAGGGTCGACGTTCGCCCAGGCGATCGGGGTCGTGGTCCAATGGGTGGAGAGGTAGGTTGCGATCAGGGCGTCGGCGTCCTCGAGGGTCATCGGAGGGTTCCTGTGAATTTTCCGATTAGCATCTGATCCGCGATCTCCCGCACCAGCGCCGGAAGATAGCCCTCTCCGACAAGGTTGGCGACTTCGGTCTCGGCGACGGTCAGATCGCCTCCGCCGACGCTCTTGCCGTAC
>RZZN01000339.1 GCA_009929855.1 Gammaproteobacteria bacterium | reverse complement strand
AATAATGAGTTATTTGTTTATATTGGTGGGGTAGATAATACTTCACCTTTTTATGAAGTAAATGAAAGGGTATTAAGTTTAATACAATATGATAAATTCTCAAGTAAAATGCCAAGGTATTTTATCAGAGATAATTATGTATATGTGTTTAATACTAAACCACAAAAATTAAGGCTTAGGGGTGTATTTGAAGATCCAAGAAGCATAACAGGTTTTGATGCTGATGATTTATTTCCTATGGCTGACGATATGACAAGTTTAATTATTAATACAATTATTAAAGAAGAGTTCAATATAGATAAATCAATAACAGAAGAAATTAAAGGATAATGACAGATAATGGAGTACACAATAGTGCAGATATGTATGAATATTTTATAAAATTACATCCTGCAACAACTATTACAGAAGATAGATATAAAAAGATTTTAAATGAATGTTTTAAGTATATAGTAGAACAAATATTAGAAGGGCATGTAGTTAAATTAGGTCAAAGATTAGGCGAACTTAGCATTAAGAAAGTAAGAAGAAAATTTAAAGAAGGTGTTAAACCCCCTATAGATTGGGGTGCTACCAATAAGTATAAAAAAGAAATAGGTGAAAATAAAATTATATATTTCACTGATGATTTTTGGTATAGATTTTATTGGAAAAAGAAAGTTTGTCAAGTACCTAATAAAACAGTATATAGTTTTATACCTACTAAAGGGCCAAACGGTAACAGGAAGAAGCTGGTAGAAAAACTTAAAAGTGATGAATTTGCAAGTTTATTATATTCTGAATAACAATGATTTATAACTCTGTATCTGTAAAACAAATACTCTCTAAATTATATAGAGATCTTAGGCCTAATAATACAAATTGGGAAGCTGATGCTATTGAGTGGATTGGTGAAGCACTTTCATTCATAGGTATTACTCATGGGTTTAAGGAAAAGCAATTAGATTTAGTTGTAAAAGATAACAGAACATTGTTACCATCTGATTTTTATACATTAAAAGCAGTATATTATGGTGATACAAGGTTGCCATTAGGTAATCCATCTGCACAAGGATATAATATAGATGAAGCTATTTATATAGCACCTAAAGATCAAGTACTTGAACAAAGTAATTTTAATACTACAAGGTATGGTTCAAGGCTTTACAACTCTAATAGTGCTGATGGTGAATATTACACCTTAATTCCTAATTATATCCAAACATCATTTGAAAGTGGTACAATAACAATTATATATGATGGTTGGGATACTGATGAAGA
>RZZN01000338.1 GCA_009929855.1 Gammaproteobacteria bacterium | reverse complement strand
GTGGTCTTGCCGGACATGCCCGCATCCCTGGTCCCGACCGATCACAAAAATTTGACCTTGCTGACGGTTGATTTGACGATCCGCGCGAACGTGCCGCTCTACCAGGCGCCCAAGCCGGGCGAGCCCAACGACGGGCAAGGCGATCCGACCGACCCGGAGGATCCTGCGGGGTATCCGTTCCTGCGCGAGATCGACAGTAACGGGAGGAGGGTTGTGGATGTGCCGAATGACGGCGGGGAGCCGTAATCAGGAAAACCGGGGGATTTCGAGCCATGGGCGGGACTGAAGATGGACGGGAAATCGGCGGTGGTCGCCGCCGATACCCTGACCAATCCAGCAAAGCAGGTGCTTTCATGGCTGACTTCATTGTATCCGCACGCAGCGCGCCCGAAACCGACAATTTTTCGGATTTGGTGCAGCGCGACGATCTCGGAAACCTCAAGACGACTTCGTTGATCGTGGCCGAGCGGTTCGGGAAGGATCACGACAAAGTTTTGAGAGACATCAGAAATCTTGAGTGCTCTCAAGCGTTTAGAGACGCCAATTTTGGCGGCTCATCGTACATCTCAAAGCAGGGCAAGGCGCTCCCCATGTTCTTGCTGACGCGCGCTGGATTTTCGATTCTGGCGATGGGTTTTACCGGGCGCGCGGCCGTCGAATGGAAAGAGAAATTTCTAACTGCGTTTGAGCAGCTATCCGCACAAGCGCACCAATCCATCCGGTTCGCACTCCCGCCCGACCTGATCGAGCAACAGCGCCGCACCGATCACGCGCTGGCCATGCTGGCGAACTGTCAACGGCAGTTTCACGACGAAAGCATGGGCCGGTTCGATCACATCGAATCGCGCCTTGAGTCCCTGGAGGAGCACGCCAAGGCGACCTCGAAGCGCCGCAACTTCGGTGCCCCGGTGCTGCGCCAATGGAACGGCGTGCTGCTGATGCGCTACGACGGCAAGTGTCCCTGCTGCCAGACGGTGCGGATTGTCGATCAATTCGGACGCCCGACTGACGGCGCCTACGAGGCGGACCATTGGCGATCCCCCGCGCACAACAAGGTGGGCGACGGCTGGCCGGTGTGCATGAACTGCAATCGCGGCGTGCTGGAGCGCGACCGGCTGAGCAAGCAGTACGCATTCCAGCATTTCCACGATCTGCGCAAGGCGATCTATCGCGACGGGGCCGACGATCTGGCCGAGCAACTGCGGCTGTGGTCGTTCGATGGGGTTGCGGCATGAGTGAGCCCGCCGAACAGCAACTGAGC
>RZZN01000126.1 GCA_009929855.1 Gammaproteobacteria bacterium | reverse complement strand
GTCAAGCTGAGCAGGCGCTCGCCGTGACCTCGCTTCGGATTCGGAAAGGGAGTCAACAACAGATCCGAGTTCGGAGGGAGCCGCTCGGCCAGCAGGGTGATCAGAAGGTCCCATTCGTCGATCGTAATCGTCAGGTCGGTATGGAGCCAGCCCAGGGCGCCGCGGCTGCGTGTCGTCACCAGGTCGGCACAGACGTCATCGATGGCGGCGGTACGCTCCTCGGGACGCGTCCAGCGCACCGCCGTGGTCCGGGCGCGCGGTCCCGAGGTAAGAATGGTGCGCACATCGACCGGGTCGCAGCAGATCATCGCCGGTTGGAAGAAGGGCAGACCGGGCAGCATGGCCTCGATCAGCACCTGCGTATCCAGATCGCCGCACGCCCTGCCGATCTCGATGACCGGGCCGTCCAGGGTTGCGCACCAACCGGGATCGAGACCCTCGGCCAGCGTGTCGAGGACGACCGCCGCGCGCAGATAGACCTCCGATGCGGCCAGATGTCGGGTCCAGATCGGCGCATCGCGCCGCGTCTGATCATCCGAGGGGTCGATCAGCAGCAGGGTGCTGGCGCAGCTGTCCAGGCGCAATGCCAGCGCTTCGGCCGCCTGACCACCTGGCGTCGATCCGGTGCGGTACAGACCGCAATCCGCGGGGATCGCGATCCGCTCGGGAAGGCGATCCAGGATGCGTTCCGCCGCGGGCCCAAGGGCGATCACCAAGGGGTGAAGGTTGGAGTCCCAGTCATCGAGGAGGTCGCGCGCGGCGAGGCTTTGATCGATACCGTCGGTGAACAACGGGGCGAGACCGGGAGACTGTTGCGCTTGGGCTGCCGCTGCGAGGAGGCTCGGTAGGCGTTCGAAGACCGGGGTCAGCGGTTGGACCCTCGCCGCACGGCCGACGGCCTCGGCAAGGGTCCAATGGCCGGTCAGCCCGAGCGCGCCGGCGGCACCGATTGCGTGGATGAAGGTTCTGCGTTTCATTGTGGAGTGGGTATCGCGAGCCGTTGAAGGTTCTGATCCCCGGTATGATCCGGGATTTTACGACAGGGCATGTCGCATCCCTGCGGCATTGTCAGACGTTTCGACACCACGACGCAGGAGTGCATCCATGACCTTCATCGCAACCCTCCGATGCGCGCTCGTCGGCGCGGCTCTGATCCCGCTGGCCGCGTCTGCAGATTCGGCGTTGCCCGTGCAGCCGATCGCCAAGTCGGGCACCTGTCCGAGCGGATACAGCACCAGCGGTGCCTACTGCAAACCCGGCGCAAAGGCCCGAGCGGCGTTGGAGAAACGCGGATCCTGTCCGAGCGGCTATTCAACGAGCGGCGCCTACTGTCTGGCGGGCCCCCTCTGTCAGCATAGAAGTCCGCTGGATTTGACGCAGTCAACTTAACCCTTGTGGGGGCGGGAAGAGCGGATGAGATGCCACGCTACAGCGAAGCGTTCAAAGCCAAGGTCGTCGAGAAGATGATGCCGCCCAATGCCCGCACGGTGGCCGATGTACACCGGGAGACCGGCGCGCGCGTCGTCGAATCCTCACCCTTGCGATTCGATCGCACCAATGACCAGGGTCAGCGGATCTATCGTGGGCATGTCGGCGGCATGGCGGATGTCGTCCTGGTCGACCTGGCCGAGACCCAGCCGCGCGCCGGCAGCGAGATCTCGGTCGGCTATGACGGTCGCTGGGGTCGGGGTGTCTGCGGAGTGCCATAAAGGCCGTACCGGGTTTCGGCACGCCCGTCATGCGCCGTCGGCCGAGGCTTAGCGCTGCGATCGGCTCGCTGAGCTGGCGGAAGCGCTGTCCAAGCCATCGCTCGAGGTCGCGGGCCTCGTGGTCGATACCATCGACGAGATCGTGCACGGTGCGGTGCTGGGCAAGCGTGAAATCGTGAGCCAGATCGACAGTTGGTGCGCGTTCGGCTTCGTGGAGCAGCTGCTCGCGCCGCTGCTGGATCGAGGCTTCCAGGGTTTGGTCCAAGGCGGAGTGTTGAGGTCGGTGATCGAGCAGATGCGAGCACATGAGGCGTGGCAGGAGCGCCGGTCCGGTGTACCCTTGGAGGTGCTCATCATTCCAGTGACACCCCGATGCCCGATGCTCCCGCCGAGGTTATCTCCACCTGGTGCGCCCAGACGGCACCACTGCCGGTAAGCGGCTCTTTGGCAACCTCACTGGGTCAGACTCGCGAAGGCTCCGCGTCCGCCGGTGGACATCGCGCAGTTCGACGAGCCCCTGTGGGTGAGGCGATCGTCAATCATTGGCAGATTTTACACGGAGCCATCAGCACGCTGCCACATCAAGCTCAACCGATAACTGAAATGCGACGGGTATACGTGTAAACCGATTACACACGTATGAGGGCGGGCGAGGATTCGACGCGATGAGGCGTTGACCCGTTCGAGATCCCATAGGAGAGGTTTGCGCAATGAAACTGGATGCATCCGACGATGATGGGGGCGCGCAGATGTCCCAGCAGGCCCTGGAAGAGAGTCACCAGCGCCTCACGACGATCCTCAATGCGATGGACGCCAAGGTCTACCTGGCGGATATGGAAACCCATGAATTGCTGTTCATGAACCAGCCTCTCCTCGAGGCCTTTGGACCGGCCGAGGGACAGCCCTGTTACCGGGTGCTGCAAGGGCTGGATGCCCCATGTCCTTTCTGCACCAATGACAAACTGGTGAACGCCGATGGCCGCCCCGCCGGCGTCTACACCTGGGAATTTCAGAATCAGGTCAACCGCCGCTGGTACGAGCTGCGGGATTCTGCCGTGCGCTGGACGGACGGCCGGCTGGTGCGCATGGAGGTTGCGACCGATATCACTGAGCGTAAGCAGATGGAGATTTATCTGCGCCAGAGCGAGGAGCGCTTCCGTCTGGCCTTCGAGAACGCCAATACCGGCATGTGCCTGGTCGATCTCCAAGGCCGGCTGCAACAAGTCAATGACAAGATGAGCGCCATCTTCGGTTACAGCCGCCAGGAACTGGAAGGGATGACGGTCAATGACCTGACCTATCCTGAAGACCTGATCATCAGCCCTGGATTCATGTCCAAGGCAACCCAGGGGCTGGCCGACAGCGTCACCTTTGACAAACGCTACCGCCATCGCGACGGGCACCTTGTCTATGGCGAGGTCGCCAGTTCCCTGGTGCGCGATCACCAGGGTCAGCCCCTGTACTTCATCTCTCAGGTGCAGGATGTGACCGCCCGCCGGCTGGCGGAAGCGCAATTGCGAGCGAGCGAGGAACGCTTCCGTCTGGTCGTCGAACATGCCATCGACAACATCTGGACCATGGGCCCGGATCAACACATGCGCTTTCTCAGCCCCTCCATCGCGACCCTGGTCGGCTACGGCATGGAGGAGTATCGAGAGCTGACGCTGGAACAGATCCTCATGCCGGACTCGCTGAGGGTCGCCGCGGCCTACTTCGCCGCCCTGGATACGCGCCGCGCCGCCGGCCTCGGCATCGCGGACTTTCCCTTCCGCGGCGAGCTCGAGCTCCGGGCCAAGGATGGGACGGGGGTGTGGACCGAGATCATCGCCACACCCCTGGTCGACGCCGAGGGCCGGCTGATGGAACTGGCGGGCGTGACCCGCGACATCCGGGAGCGCAAACGCTATGAAGACGCCATTCGCCAGAGTGAGCGGCGCTTCCGGCTGCTCCTGGACAGTTTTTCCCAGATCGCCGTCCAGGGGTTAACACCAGAAGGCACCATCACCTTCTGGAATCAGGCCAACGAGCCACTCTACGGCTATACCGCCGTGGAGGCCCTCGGCCAGGACCTGGTCGAGCTCATCATCCCCCCGGAGCAGAGAGCAGGGTTCCGCGAGATCATCCACCAGATGGCCAGCACCGGGGTGCGGTCCCCCGCATCAGAATACTCGGTGATCCGCAAAGACGGTCAGCGGGCGACCGTCTATGCGAATTACGCCATCATCGACGTCCCCGGCAGCGGCAGAGAGCTGTACTGCATCGATATCGACCTCACCGAGCTCAGGCAGACTGAAGAGCAACTGCGCATCAGCGAGGAGCGCCACCGCCTGCTGGCCGATCATGCCCTGGATGTCATCTGGACGATGGGTCTCGACGGCACCTTCCACTATCTCAGCCCATCGATCGAGCGGCTGCGCGGGTACACGGCGGACGAACTGAGGCGCATGCCCCTGGAGGCGACCTTCACTCCGGCGTCATGGGCCATCGTCCAGGCGGGGCTCGTCACGGCCCGCGCCAACGTGCAGGCCGGACTGCCGGTGGATTTCCGCGCTGAGCTCGAAGAACTGAGGAAAGACGGCTCCCTGGTCTGGACCGATGTCAGGGCCACCGGGATCTACGGCCGTGACGGCCGGTTCATCGAGCTGCTCGGCGTGACCCGCGACATCAGCGAGCGCAAGCGCTATGAAGCAGAGCTGCAACAGGCGCGGGGGGCGGCTGAGGCAGCCAACCGCGCGCTCCAGGCCGCCAATATCGAGTTGCAGCGCCTCGCCACCACGGACCGGCTCACTGGCCTCTGGAATCGTCACTACTTCGAGGAGGCGATGTGCGCCGAGATGCGGCGTTTGGCGCGTTACAGTGAGCAACCCTTGTCCCTGCTGCTCTTCGATATCGACCACTTCAAGTCGATCAACGATACCCATGGCCATCTGGTGGGCGACCAGGTCCTCAGCGCGCTGACCCACCGGGTGCGCCAACACCTGCGCGCAACCGACGTACTGGCACGCTGGGGCGGCGAGGAATTCGTGGTGTTATTGCCACACACTCGCGGTGAGGATGCGGTCAGGCTGGCGGAGAACCTGCGTCAATTGGTCGCCGGGGAACCCTTCCCCGAGGTCGGCCGGGTCACGTTAAGCCTTGGCGTGGCAGAATTTCAGCCTGATGAAACGAGTGATCGTTGGCTCAAGCGGGTTGACGATGCCCTTTACGCGGCCAAGACGGCGGGACGTAACCGGGTTGTCGATGCTTCCATAACGCATCGCCGCGGAGAAACCGGGGGAAGTTCCTGAGGTATCCCCACAAATAGGACGCTTCCATTTCGGATCAAGCTGAGCGCCAAGCATGATCTGCCGACGCGCTTCGCGACCCTCGCGCACGAGCTTGGGCACATCTATTGTGGTCATGTCGGTCGTGACCGCAAGGATCGCTGGCCGGACCGCTCCCATCTGCCGGTCGAGCTGCGCGAGACGGAGGCCGAGGCGGTCGCCTGGCTGGTATGTCAGCGCAACGGGGTGGAGGCACGCTCGAAGGACTATCTCGGTTCGCTGATCGGTCGGGTCGATCTGAGTCAGGTCAGCCTGTACGCGATCTTCGAGGCGGCGAATCGGGTGGAGTTGCGGACGCAGCCGGTGGAGTCGCGGACGCAGCCGGTGGTGCGGGCGTAGCGCTTGGCGCGACCCCGGCCGACGCTGAGATCCGTCGGGGCTGGGTCTCCAGTGAGAAGAAAGCCATCGACAGACTCGACCGTCTGGGTCGAGTAGGCAGCCATGGTTCGCGTCCGACGGAACGTGCGACCAGCCTCTGACCCATCGCATCGGCCTGATCCAGCGGCCTCGGACCCGTGCCGTCGCGTCCCATCACCCTACCGCCGTCACCGCTCTCCCATCGGTCCACCAGCCGCGGCGTTCGGGGAGTAGGACTGCGATCAGACCACCGCCATGATCGGCGGTGGCCGAGACGCAGACCCGGCGGGGTGCGGAGAAGAACGGCTGTCCGGGCAGATGCGTGTGGCTGCTCACGACGATGCGCTGCCAGGTCGGATCATGCTCAAGGGCCAGGCGCTTGTCGCGCAGGGGCGCGGGCATGAAGGTCGGCTCCGCTGGCAGTGTCCGGGCCGTGAGGGCGTCACGTTGCGGGGCGATCGGCCCCGGCTCTGCGTGCGGCCACCCGAGCGCACGCAGCAGCGCCAGATCGTGATTGCCAAGGATCGGCCAGAAGCGCCCCGGACGCGCCTCCTGCAGCGCGATCAGGCGGTCCAGGAGCTCGGGGATCTGGGGACCGTTGTCGACATAATCCCCCAGGGTGACGATGTGCGCCTCCGGCACCTTCTGGTCGATGCGCTCGAGCAGACGCTCGAAGAGATCCAGATGCCCATGCAGATCGCCGATCACCACCCGCGGTGAGGGAGCATCGGTCATGGCGTGAGCGCCAAGAGACGATCAGCGAGCGCCGAGATGGTCGAGCGGTCCGGCAGGGTGGACAGCCAATCGGGCGGGATCGCCGCCGTCCCCAGGGCCGCGCCGAGCAGGGCGCCG
>RZZN01000337.1 GCA_009929855.1 Gammaproteobacteria bacterium | reverse complement strand
CTCGAAGGCATGGAGCAGCGAGTTCATCACCAGATTGGTGATGATCTGCGCCAAGGCGCCGGCCTGCAAGGTCACTCGAAGCTTGGGCGGGATCTCGGTCGTGACCCGGATGGGACGTTTCTTCAGATTGGGCCGTAAACTGGTGAGGATCTCATCCATGTACTCGGCGAGATCGAGCTCGCGGATCTCCTCGCCGGACTGATCGACCGCCACCTGCTTGAAGCCACGGATCAGCTCGGAGGCGCGGAACAGATTGGCCTCCAGGATCCCGGTGGATTGGCGGGTCACGCTCAGAAAGTCCTCGAGATCGCGGCGACGCATGCCGCCCTCGCGGTATCTGGCCTCGAAGACCTCGGCGGTCTCGCGCAGATGGCTGGCCGCGGTCACGCCGATGCCGATCGGGGTGTTGACCTCGTGCGCGACGCCGGCCACCAGATGACCAAGGGCGGCCATCTTCTCGGCCTGCAGCAGCGAGTGCTGCGCCTCCGCGAGGGCGGCCTCGGCCTCCCTGCGTGCGGTGATGTCGCCGCCGACCCCGATGTAGAGCGTCTGGCCATCGATCTCGGTGGCGTTCACCGTCAACTCGAGCGGAAACAGGCTGCCATCCCGCCGCTGGGCCAGGATCTCGCGTTGCTGACCCATGATCCTTGGGTCACTGGTCTTCTGGAATTGCTGCACATACTGTTGGTGCACCGCGGCCGTGTCACGCGGCATCAGACGGGTGACCGGGGCGCCGATCATCTCCTCCACGCGCCAACCGAAGATGCGCTCGGCCGCGTAGTTGAATTCGTGCACAATCCCAGCGCCATCGATCGCGATCACCGCATCGGCGGCGGTGTCCAGAATGGCGCGCAGCTGGCCCTGACTCACGGCCAACTCGTGCTCGGCGGCACGCCGCTCCTCGACCTCGGCCCGCAGCTCCGCGGTCCGCTGCTCAACCCGCGATTCAAGCTCCTTGTTCAGCACCCGCAGGCTATCCTTGGCGGACTCCGCGGCATCCGCGACCCGGTCGAAGGCCTGGCCGATCACGCCGATCTCATCTCTGCCGCGCAGTCGTGCTCGGCTGGCCACGGCGCCGGCAAGATATTGGTCGGCGGCGCTGACGATCCGCATGACCCTGCGCGTAATCGCGACATGCAGGACGAGGCTGATCAGCAGGATGGTGCCGACGATCCCCAGCGCGCTCTGCAGGGTAGCCTGACGGATGTTGGCCTGCACCGCCTGCAGGCGCTCGCTGTAGTCGAAGACGATCACCAGGACGCCCAGCG
>RZZN01000336.1 GCA_009929855.1 Gammaproteobacteria bacterium | reverse complement strand
AGGCTGGCGCCGGAGACGATCCGCAGCATCGTCGAGGGGCACGCGCAGACGATGTTCGAGCAGCAGACCCTCGAAGAGGAGTGGCCGAGCGTGGAGGGCGAGCCGCTGCTGGTCGCGCAGGTGGACGGCGGTATGGTGCCGATCGTCGTGGTTGACGAGGCGCAGGCGGATCGACGCCGCAGCAAGCGCCTGGAGTGGAAAGAGGCCAAGCTCACGCTGGCCCATGCCGTGGGCAAGACCACGCTGCACTACGGCGCGACCCTGCAAGGCGGGGTCGACGAGGCCGGACGCTGGCTGCTGGACTGTGCCCAGCGGGCCGGATTGGGCGTCAACACGCTGGTGCACGCGCTCGGTGACGGTGCCCACTGGATCAGCGATCAAGTCGAGCAGCGCTTCGGCAAACAGGGGCGGTTTACGGTGGATTTCTACCATGTCAGTGACTATTTGGCGGCCGCCGCCAAGATCTGCTCGGCGGACCCGCAGGCGTGGTTGCGCACGCAACAAGAGCATCTGAAGCACAATCGACTCGAGGCGGTGCTGGCCGCCCTGACGCCGCACTTGGAAGCGGAAGAGCTGAGCGATGCACCGGTGCGGGCTTGTCATCGCTATCTCGAGAACCGGACCGATCAGCTCGACTATCAAGGCGCACTCGCGCAGGGCCTACCCATCGGCTCGGGCGAGATCGAAAGTGCCCATCGCTACATCGTGCAGCAGCGGCTCAAACGCCCCGGCGCCTGGTGGACTCTCGACAACGCCGAGCACATGCTTGCCCTGCGCCTGAATCGCGCCAACGGACTCTGGGAGCAATACTGGGAGAACTGCGCCAACGCACTGCAAGCCGCATGACAGAAACGCGCCGCGCATCAGTTTCGGTCGCACCCTCTTCCCGGCAGGCTCACGTTTTGAGCCACCGCCTGGTTTACACTCGCCAGACTGACCGACTGACGGGTCAAGAGAAATCCTGGTGCGGGAGCACCGTCAGGACCAGTCGATCGACTCAGGAAAGAGGGAGCAGGATGGAAGAGGTTTTCCGCGACAACGACTCGATTCCCAGCCGCACGATCGACTTGAGCGGCCAGTGTTGAACAGGGTGCGATCTGGAGGATAGCCTTCGATGACGGACGATCGATTCTATGCGCACAGCGCAAATCTTGCCGGAGATTGGCACCTTCTCAACGATCACTTAAGAGAAGTCGGTCGCCTGGCTCGAATCCACGCTGGTTTGGCCCCTTGGCGCGAGGAGGCTGGTCTCGCCGGTGATCAGCACG
>RZZN01000125.1 GCA_009929855.1 Gammaproteobacteria bacterium | reverse complement strand
CGCAGGACCACGGCGCGGATGGCATGCATGAAGTGTGTCGCGGGCAAGGCCTCGGCGATGTACTGAGCCGCCAGCGGCATGCCCTCGTAAGGGAACATGAAGCCCGAGAGCAGGATCGAGGGCAGCAAGATGAAGAGGGTCATCTGCATCGCTTGCAGCTGATTGGTCGCGATGGTCGAGAGTACCAGCCCAAGCGCGAGACTGGCCCCGATGAAGGCGATGGTGGTGACGGTAAGCGCCACGAGCGAGCCGCTCAGCGGAACCGCGAACAGGAGCCGACCCAGCAGCAAGATGATCGCGGTCTGCAGCAGGCCGATCGCGACATAGGGCAGGATCTTGCCGATCATCAGCTCGATCGGCCGCACCGGCGTGTTGATGAGCATCTCCATGTTTCCACGCTCGCGCTCGCGCACGATCGCCGCCGAGGTGAACATCACCATGGTCATGGTCAGGATGATGGCGACCAGGCCCGGCACGATGTTGATCGCCGTGCGCTGCTCCGGGTTGAAGAGGAGCGCGACGGCGAAGGTCGGGGTCGCGCGGTTCGCCGGTCGTTGCGCCAATTCGCTCAGCGGCATGTTGCCCAGACCCTTGATGGCCGAGGCGATCATGGTGTCCGAGCCGTCGACGATCCATTGCGCCACCGGACGGCTGGTCTGGTCATCGGTGGCCGCCGGGGTCTCCAATCCGGCGCCCGTGCTGGGGCTGCGCGCCATCCGCTGACTCAGGTCCGGCGGGATGATGAGAGCGGCACGCACGCGCCCGGCGACGATCGCCTCGCGCGCCTGGGCGATGTCGACATGACGCTCGGTGAAGCGCACCACCTGCGTGGCCATGACCGCTTGCGAGAGCGCGCGGCCAAGGCCGGAGTTGGACTGGTCCACCAGCGCCGCCGGGATGTCGCGCACATTGGTGTTGATGGCGTAGCCGAAGAGCACCAATTGAATCAGCGGGATCATGATGACCATGCCGAGCGTGGTGTGATCGCGACGCAGCTGGATCAGCTCTTTGGTCAGGATCACCAGGATGCGTCGAGCGGAGCGCAGCAGGCCGTTCATGCGCTGACGCGTCCGGTGCATGTGACGAAGACGTCCTCCAGGCTGGGCCGGGCCGCCACCAGTCGCGTCGGTGCCGGATGCAGCGGCTGCGCTCGCAGCCAGGCCAGGGGGTCGGTGATCGACTCGCGCACTAGCACCCGCAGTCGATTGCCCAGCTGGGCTGCCGAGACCACCGCGGGCAGTTGGATGAGCTGCTGCTTCAGGGCGCGCAGATCAGGCCCCTCGGCCTCGATCACGCGGGCGCCCAACGCGGCCATCAGCGTGCTCGGCGCGCCGTCGGCGCGCTTGTGACCGGACTCCAGGATGGCGATGCGGTGGCAGCGCTCGGCCTCGTCCATGTAATGCGTCGAGACCAGGATGCTGGTGCCGGCCTCCGCCAGGTCGAACAGATGCTCCCAGAAGTCGCGCCGATTCTCGGGATCGACCGCCGAGGTCGGCTCATCGAGGAACAACAGGGGGGGCTCGTGAATGGTCGCCGCGGCCAGGGCCAGACGCTGACGCTGGCCCCCGCTCATGCGACCGGCACGCCGGTCGCGCAGCGGTTCCAGACGATAGGTCGAGAGGAGTGAGTCGATGCGCCGGCGCGTCGCACGCCAGCCAAGGCCGTAGATCTCGCCGACGAACCTGAGGTTCTCGACGACGCTCAGATCCTCATAGAGCGAGAACCGCTGGGTCATGTAGCCGATACTCTGCTTGAGCCGCTCGGCATCACGCGGGAGCTGATGCCCGAGCACCCGCGCCTCGCCGGCCGAGGGCGTCAGCAGTCCCGTCAGCATCCGCACCGTGGTGGTCTTCCCGCAGCCATTGGGGCCAAGAAAGCCATAGATGGTCTTGGGCGCGACACTCAGATCCAGATCCGCCACCGCGGTCAGATCGCCGAATCGCCGTGTCAGCCCGCGTGCCTCGATGACCGGCTCCATCACGGCAGCTCGACCTGGGCCGGGACGCCACTGGGCAGCGCGGCGGCGCTGTCCGGAAGATCCACCCGAGCCAGGTACATGAGCCGGGCGCGGTCACTGGCGTTCAGGGCGTAGTAGGGTGTGAACGCCGGATCAGAATTGATCCAGCGCACCCGGCCGACATAGGGCGTGTCGATTCCATCGACATGGACCTTCAAGGCGTCGCCCTCGTTGATCTTCACCCGATAGGGCTCGGGCACGTAGACGCGCGCATGGGGCGCCGTTCCAGCCAGTAGGATGGCGACCGGGCTCCCAACCATGACGCGCTCGCCCAGGTTCCACGGCAGACTATCCAGCACGCCATCGCGCGTGGCAACGATGGTCAGTTTCGACAAGAGCACCTGTTGGTATGCGTAATCAGCTTGCGCGGCTTGCAGCTCGGCCTCGGCCCTGGCGATCTCCTCGGGGCGCGTGCCGGCGTGCAGCTCGGCGAGCTGCTCCTTGGCCTCCTCCAGCCAGGCACTCGCCGCATCGCGCAGGGCGAGTGTCCGGTCGACCTCGGCCTGACTCACGGCCTTGCGCGCGAGCAGCTCGCGATTGCGGTCATAGGTGATCTGGGCCTCGCGCAGATCGGCCTCGCGTCCGGCCACCCGCGCCCGTGCAGCGGCGATGTCCTGAGCACGGGGTCCGTTGCGCAGCTGTTGTAAATAGGCCTCGGACTGAGCGACCTGTGCCCTGGCGCGGTCGAGCTCCGCGCGCTGCTGGCGGTCATCGAGTCGCGCGAGCACCCTGCCCTCGGTCACCTGAGTCCCTTCCCTCACCGGTAGCTCGATGATCACCTCCGCCGCGGTGGCAGTGAGCGCGACGCGGTCGCGTTCCAGGGTTCCGAGCGCGAGTGACCGATCGGCATCCGAACAGCCGCCGAGCAGCAGGATGATGACACCGATGAGGATGACTTGGTGCATTCCGGGATTCCTCGAAAGAAGGCCAGTCTTGGGTTGGACATCAAGCACCATGTATATCCGAGTTTGCAAGTGGAACAGGTGGGGCCTGCGGCCATTCGATGAGTCGGGTCATCCTGGCCTTGAATGAGTCGAGTCCACCCGGGCGCAGAGGAGTCGGAGCCTCCCAGCCCGAAAGGAGTCGGAGCCTCCAGGCCCGAAAGGAGTCGGGGCCTCCAGGCCCCGAGTGAGGATTTTCGCGTGCGAGCAGGTCAGATCGACGCCCGCATGAGCATCCTGCCTCGGGATCTGTGTCGCAACCGTCCTTCCTCGGGGCGAGGACGCCCCGACTCCTCTGGGGGCCTGCGGCCCAGAGGAGTCGAGTCCACCCGGGCGCAGAGGAGTCGGGGCCTCCCAGCCCGAAAGGAGTCGGGGCCTCCAGGCCCCGAGTGAGGATTTTCTTGTATTCCCCTGTCCCGCACCCACGCCTTGTTCCTGATGTATACTCGTCGTGCGTCGGTTTGGTTTTGTTGACTATAAATTGTCCTCGTGTCAATGACATGATCAACTAGAACCCAGAACCCAGAACCCAGAACCCAGAACCCAGAACCCAGAACCCAGAACCCAGAACCTAGAACTTAGAGCCCTGAGCTTAGAACCCCGACCAGCAACCTACGAGCCTCGGATACCATGCCAAGACCAATCATCGCCACGACGATCCTGGCTTTCACGCTCGCGGTTGCGGTCATGTCCGCGAGCGCCGGTGGGGAGGAGACGCTCACGCCCATCACGGGTGATCTTCAGGCCCCCGCATTCGAGCTCGAGGATCCGAGCGGTCGGACGCGGCGGCTGGCCGATCATCTCGGCCAGCCCCTGATCCTGAACTTCTGGGCCACCTGGTGTCCGCCCTGTCTGGCGGAGATGCCGGCGATGCAGCGTGCCCATGAGCAGGTCGCTCCCGAGGGGATCGCGGTGGTCGCGATCAATGTCGGCGAGGATGCCGAGACCGTCTCGGCATTCCTCGCCGAGCGGCCGGTCGATTTTCCGATCCCGCTCGATCTCGACTCGAGTGTGGTGCAGCGCTATCCAGTGAAGGGCCTGCCCACGACCTTCGTGATCGATCCGAGTGGGCGTCTGGTCTATGTCGCCACCGGTGAGCGTGAGTGGGACGATCCCCGTCTACTCGATCAGGTGCGTGCGCTCAAGTCCAGCCCCTAGCGGCTTGCGCGATGGACCGCTCGCCGCTGTCCGACGGCTCCGAGCTCAGCATGCTGCCGGTCACCGAAAGTGTCCAGGGTGAGATCTCGGTGCCGCCAATCGACGCCGCCGAGGCCAGGCTCGCGACGCTGCGTGACCTCTTGGAGCAGCTGCCGATCGCGATCTCGGTCTGTTCGTTGGCATCCGGTGGCAGGGTGCTCTTCAGCAACGCCCAGTTCCTGGACTGCTTCGGTTATACGCCCGAGGAGATCGGCACGGTGGAGGCTTGGGCGCGTCTGGCCTATCCAGATCCGGCGTATCGCGCCGCCGCTGTTGCCTGGTGGGAGGCGGGGGTGGCCAAGGCGGCCGTGTCGCAGGGTTGGGTGACGTCCAGGGAGCTGCGCGTCACCCGCAAGGACGGCGTCGAGCGCGATGTGAGCATCAGCGCCAAGGTCCAGGATGACATCTTGATCGCCTCGTTCGTCGACATCACCGAGCGCAAGCAGGCCAATCAACAGATCCAGGCGCTCAACGCCAGTCTGGAGCAACGGGTCGCCGAGCTCAGTGCGGTCAATGCCGCGCTCCAGGAGAGCGAGGATCGATTCCGGCGACTCTTCGAGGAGACCCGCCAACCACTCTCGCTGATCGAGCATGGCCGTTTCATCGCCGCCAATCAGGCCACGCTCACGATGCTGCGGATGGAGCGCATGGATCAGCTCATCGGGCGCTCGCCGGGCGATGTCTCGCCCGATTACCAACCCGATGGTCGGCGCTCCGCCGAGAAGGCCGCCGAGATGATCCGCATCGCCTTCGAGCAGGGCTCCAATGAGTTCGAGTGGGAGCATGTGCGTGCCGATGGCGAGCACTTTCCAGCTGTCATCCTCCTGACCGCGATCAGCGACAACAACCGGCATTTGATGCATGTCGTCTGGAACGACATCAGCGAGCAGCGCAAGGCCACCGCCCAGATCGAGTATCTGGCCTTTCACGACGCCTTGACTGGCTTGCCCAACCGGGTTCTGGGGCAGGAGCGTCTGATGCACGAGGTCGCCGCCGCGGCCCGCCATCGGCTTGGCCTGGCGGTGCTCTACCTGGACATGGACAAGTTCAAGTATGTCAACGATACCCATGGTCATGCCGTGGGTGATCGACTGCTCAAGGAGATCGCTCAGCGTCTCATCTGGCATCTGCGGCCCGAGGACATCCTCTGCCGTCTCTCCAGCGACGAGTTCATGATGGTTCTGCCCGAGCTGGATCCGCGTCATCTGGTGGCCCGGGTCGCGGCCACGTGCGAGCGGTTGTTGGCCAGCCTCGCCGAGCCGTTCGATCTGGATGGGCTCCAGCTCTTCAGTAGCTTCTCGATCGGGGTAGCGAGCTATCCGCAAGACGGCCGCGATGGCGAGACCCTGATGCGTCACGCCGATACCGCACTCTACGAGGCCAAGCGGGCCGGGCCGCATGGCTATCGGTTCTTCGAGCCTTCGATGAATGCCGCGCTGGTCCATTTCGTGCGGACACGCGATGCATTGCGCATGGCGCTGGAGCGTCGCGAGCTGGTGCTGCACTACCAACCCCAGATCGATCTGCGCACTGGACGCCTGGTTGGTGCCGAGGCGCTGCTGCGCTGGCGCCGCCATGGTCGAGAGCTGACCATGCCAGGCACATTCATCGAGGCGGCGGAGGAGAGCGGTCTGATCGTGGCGATCGGGCACTGGGTTTTGCGCGAGGCCTGTCGCCAAGGCGCTGCTTGGCAGGCCGCCGGCTATCGGCCACTGGTGATCGCGGTCAATCTGTCGGCCGTGCAGTTTCGTCAAGGCTCGCTCGGTCAGGACGTCCTAGCCGCGCTCGATGAAAGCGGCCTGGATCCGGCCGCCTTGGAGCTGGAGCTGACCGAGTCGATCCTGCTGCATGACCCGGAGGCGGTCCGTGAGACCGTCGCGGCCTGGAAGGAGCGAGGCATCCAACTGTCCATCGACGATTTCGGCACGGGTTATTCGAGCCTGGCCTACCTGAAGCGGTTCAAGGTCGACAAGCTCAAGATCGATCGCTCATTCATCAACGGTCTGCAGTATGATGAGGAGGATCGGGCCATCGTCCAGGCGATCATCCAGATCGCCCATAGTCTCAAGCTGCGGACCATCGCCGAGGGCGTGGAGGATCGTGCGCAG